>CAZMML010000040.1:0-11425 GCA_964567335.1 uncultured Nannocystis sp.
AGCGCGGCGGCGGCGGGGGTGTCGAGGTCGCTGCGCTCGTAGTACGAGACGGGGTGGTTGAGGCAGCTCTCGAGGAGACCGAGCGCCCAGTCGAGCGCGGCGTGGTGGCCCGCGGGGTCGTCGCCCTCGGCCAGGAGCTCGGCGGCGTTGAAGGGGTAGACGGTCCAGGGGTCGCGGAGGGCGGCGATGAGGGCGGCGGGGCCCTCGCGCGCGAGGAGCTGCTCGGCGTGCGGCCGGTCGAGCCAGCGCAGCCGCGGGGCGGGACGACCGAGCGCTTGGTGGGCGCGCAGGCCGAGGGCCCGGAGGAACTTGTAGTGCGAGGTTGCGAAGCGGGCGACGCGCTCGCGGTCGGTGTCGTCGCCGCGATCGACGAGGGCCTCGGCGGCGAGGACCTGAAGCTCGACGAGGTCGCTCAGGTTGGGGTAGCCGTAGCGGCGCGGGTAGGCCTGCGCGAGCGCGGCGCGGGCGGTGTCGAGGGGCTGCGGCTCGCCGAGGGCGGAGAGGCAGCTCTCGGCGGCGATCCGGTAGGCCCAGGTGCGCTCGGGCTGGGTGCCGCCGATCTGCCGCAGGAAGGCGCGCGCGGGCTCGCGAGCGGCAGGGTCGCCGAGCTTGCCGAGGGCGCGCAGGGCGTGGACGCTGCAGGGCGTGGCCAACATCTGCAGCAGCGCGGGCACGGCCTCCTGGACCTCGGCGCTGGCGATCGCGTCGATCGCGGCGTAGAGGACGCGCCAGGGCTGCTTCGCCTCGGTGAGGGCGGACACCAGCGCGGCGCGGGCCTTCGGGACGCGGCGGCGGGCGAGGGTGGCGGCGAGCGACGAGTAGTGGGGGGTGAGCCAGGCGGCCGCGGCCTTGCAGTCGTCGGCGTCGCCCCAGACCGCGACGACCTCGGCGAGCAGGAGGCGCTGGTCCTCGTCCTTCTCGGAGGCGGCGAGGGCCCGGGCGAGGGGGACCACGCGCGCGTCGCCGAGGCCGTGCAGCGCCGCGGCGGCGCGGCGGGCGGCGGGCCCGAAGAGCTCGGAGGCGATCAGCGGGGCGATCAGCGCCCGCTGCTCCTCGATCAGGGCGCGCTGCGCCTCGGCGGCGCGATCGTCCTCCGCGCAGCGCCAGCGCGCGAGCGCCAGCGCGACCGCGGGCTCCTTGCGCGCGGCGGCCTCGTAGAGCCGAGCCACGAAGACTGGGTCGCGCACATGGTCCCACGCGCGTCCCATGAGCGCGGCGAACCCGTCCTCGGGCCGGACGTCGGCGACGAGCTCGGCGGCGCGCTTCTCCTTGGCTCGCGCGTCAGCGGCGATTCGGCGCTGGATCTCGAAGAGGCCCATGGTGCTGCTCCTGTGTAGGCGGACGACACCATGGGCGGCCCAGGGCGTCAATGTCGGGCGCGGGCGCGGGCCCCCAGGGGCTTCCCCGGCTCGACGCCGCGGCGGGGTGGCACTACGATGGCGAGGCGCGGGGAGGCCGCGGGGAGGCTCGCATGCGGCGGGGAGTATGGGTCGGAATTTTCGTGCTCGGCTGCGGCGGCGGCGGCGGCGGGTCGGAGGGGGCGACGCTCGCGTCGTCCGGCGGGATCGTGACCCTGAGCGCGTCCAGCGGGGGCGAGAGCGAGGGGACGAGCCCGACGGAGCCGACCGGCGGGAGCGGCATGAACGGGAGCGGCGGCTTGCCGAAGTTCGACGTGGGGATCGGCGAGACGACCAGCGGGCCGCCGCCGGCGACGGGCTGCAAGCGGGTCGACGTGGTGATCGCGATCGACAACTCGAGCTCGATGCAGGAGGAGATCGCGGCGCTCGCGGGGCCGGTGTTCGACTCGTTCCCGGCGGCGCTGCTCGACGTCGGCAACGGGCTCGACGACTTCCAGCTGGCGGTGATCGACGCGTGCAACAGCCCGCCCTTCCTCCACGACACCGGCGCGGGCGGGGCGTGCGGGTTCTCGACCGGGACGAACTTCATGTCGTCGACCTCGCCGGCGCTCTACGACGAGTACCACTGCGTCACGGAGCTGACGACGAGCGGGTACATGGGGCTCGCCGACGACTGCTCGGGCGACAACGACGACGAGCAGCCGGCCAACACCGCCGCCGACGCGGTGAGCCCGCCCGCCGCGGGCGCCGAGAACGCGGGCTTCGTCCGCGACGACGCGGTGCTGTTCGTGGTCGCGATCACCGACGAGGACGAGCAGCCGGTCCCGAGCCAGAGCGCGCAGGAGATCGTCGACAAGTACGTCGCCGCGAAGGGGCTGATCGACAACGTGGTGTTCCTCGGGATCGGCGGCGACACCGCCTGCGACGGGCCCTACGGCGGCGCGGAGGAGGCGGTGCTGCTGCGCGAGGTGGCGTCGATCTTCGCCGCGAGCCAGCGCGGGATCTTCTGGGATCTGTGCCAGGGGGACCTGGAGCAGGCCTTCCAGACCGCGCTCGGGGTGGTCGACTCGGCGTGCATCGAGTTCATGCCGCCCAACTGAGCGGCGGGGTCAGGTCGCGGCGGCGATGTGGGCCGCGAGCACGTCGACGGCGGGCTGGTGCTTGCCGCGGCGGGCCTCGTCGAGCGGGGTGTTGCCCCACCGATCGGCGGCCCGCGGGTCGGCGCCGCAGGCGAGGAGGAGGCGGAGCGCGGCGAGCTGGCCCTCGGCGGCGGCGAGGTGGAGCGGGGTGCGGCCGTCGTAGTCGGCGCAGCTCGGGTCGACGCCGGCCTCGATCCACAGGCCGAGGCCCTCGATGTCGCCGCGCGCGGCGAGGCCGCAGAGGGCCGCGGAGAAGTCGCCGGCGAGCTGGGCGCCGTGGGCGAGGAGGAGCTCGGCGACGGCGCGCTGGCGGTGGCGGACGGCGTCGTGCAGGGGGGAGCCGCCCCAGCGGTCGACGACGTCGACGCGGGCGCCCTTCTTGAGGAGGAGGCGCGCGGCCTCGTCGCGGCCCTCGGCGGCGGCGAGGTGGAGGGCGGTGCGGCCGTCGTAGTCGGGGGCGTCGACCTCGGCGCCGGTGGCGATCAGGCGGGTCAGCGCCTCGGTGTCGCCGAGGCCGCCGGCCGAGCACATCAGCACCGGCAGGAGGGCGCGCTCGACCTCGACGCGGGTGACGCTCTCGCCGGCCTCGGCGAGGGCGCGCGCGACCGAGGCGATGAAGATCCGCTCGCGGAAGGAGAAGCGGTTCTGCTGGCCGGTGCCGGTCAGCTCGCCGCGGAGGTTGACGCGCATGAGGCGGGCGACGTCGGCGCGGTCGCGGTAGCGGCTGAGGAGGAAGCTGAGCTTGGTGAGCGCGGCCTCGGGGGTCATGTCGGCGCCGCCGATCACGCCGACGTCGGCGAGCGCCTTGCCGGTCGCGTACTCGGTGGTCACCATGCCGCGCTGGCACTGGGTGACGTTGACGATCACGACGCCGCGCTCGGTGCCGGCGCGCAGCGCGTCGAGGAAGTCCTGCCGGCGGTCGGGGGCGTTGCCGGCGCCGAAGCTCTCGAGCACGAGGCCGGCGAGCGGCGGCTGGAGCAGGCGCGAGAGCATCTCGGCCGAGATCCCGGGGAAGAGCCGGAGGACGGCGACGTCGCCGGCGGTGATCGGGGCGACCCGGAAGCGGCCGCTCGGCGGGGCGAGGATCCGCTCCCACTCGACCCGGATCTCGGTCCCGACCTCGACGAGCGGCGGGAAGTTGCCCGACTGGAAGGCGGCGAAGCCGGAGGCGTCGGTCTTCTGGGCCCGGTTGCCGCGCAGCAGCTTGTGGTTGAAGTAGAGGCAGACCTCGGGGATCTCGTAGTGGGTGGCGATCGTCAGCGCGCCGAGGACGTTGTCGATGGCGTCGTTGCGGGCCTCGGCGACCGGGATCTGCGAGCCGGTCAAGATCACGGTCTTGCCGAGGTTCTCGAGCATGAACGAGAGCGCCGAGGCCGTGTAGGCCATGGTGTCGGTGCCGTGGAGGACGATGAAGGCGTCGTACTCGTCGTAGCAGCGCTCGATCGTGTGGGCGATCTTCACCCAGTCCTCCATGCCCATGTTGGAGGAGTCGAGCAGGGGGTCGAACTCGATGATCTGGTAGTGCGTCCGCCGCCCGTAGCGCGAGAGCGGGGTGGTCAGCATCGGCCGCGTGCGGTCGTGGAACTGCGGCATGGTCGCCAGCAGCTCGGCGAGGAAGCCGCGCACCGGCATGTAGCCGCGCGGCGTGTCCTTCATCCCGATGGTCCCGCCGGTGTAGATGATGAGGACCCGGTTGATGCGCTCCATGGCCCGAGGCCACGCTACCAGCAGGCCTCGCGCCGTCAAGCCGCGGACCCGCGTCGCGTGATAGCCTCACCCCGCGATGCGCCGGTCCCTTCCGCCCGAAGCGCCTCCCTCGCCCGCGCGCACCCTCGCGCGGCGCCACGCGCTGGTCGCCGTGGTCCTCGTCGGGGCCTGGATCGCGGCGCGGGCGGTGCTCACGCCGCCCGCAGAGGTCTTCGGGGTCGAGCTCGTGCTCGCGGGGGGGCTGGCGCTGGCGCTGGCGCTGACCGCCTGGCGGGTCCTCGGGAGGCCGCTGGAGGGCGCCCAAGCGGCGCTGGCGGCGCTCGATCGCGGCGAGCGGGAGGAGCGGGCGCTCCTGGCGGCGATGCCGGAGCCGGTGGTCCTGCTGAGCCGCGAGGGGGCGCTCGACCTCCCGCCCGAGGGGCCCGCGGCGCGGCACCTCGCGGCCTTCCTCGCCGGCCCCCAGGGCGAGCGGGCGAGGGCGGCGATCCGTGAGGCGCTGGCCGGCGCTCGCCCGCCCCCGCTCGACCTCGGGCCGGCCGCCGAGGGGCGCCGCTTCAGCCTGCGCCTGGCCCGCTACCGCGACGACGCGGCGATCGGGCTCCTGCACGACGTGACGCGGGAGCGTCAGCTCGACCGCGACATGCTCGACGAGGTCGCGAAGGCGCAGCGGCAGATGGGCAGCGAGCTCCACGACGGGCTGTGCCAGCAGCTCACGGGGCTGCTCTTCCTGGTCCAGGCGCTCGAGGGGGCGGCGCGCCGCGGCGAGTCGGTCGGGCTGGCGGACGTCGCCCGCGTGCGCGAGCACCTCGCGGCGTGCGCGGTCGAGGCGCGTCAGCTCTCGCACGCGCTCTACCCGGTCGTGCTGGCGCGCCGCGGCCTCGCGGACGCGCTGCGGCGGCTGGCCGACTCGACCGAGGCGCTCCACCGGGTCCGCTGCACCTGCGCGGTCGAGGCGGACGCCGCCGAGGACCTCGAGGGCGCCGCGATCCATCTCTACCGGATCGCGCAGGAGGCCGTCGCCAACGCGCTGCGCCACGGCGCGTGCCAAAACCTCGAGCTCGCGCTGCGCCGCCAGGACGGCGCGCTGGTGCTGACGATCGCCGACGACGGCCGTGGGCTGCCAGCCGACGCGTTCTCTCGCTCGGACGGGATCGGGCTCCACTCGATGAACTACCGCGCGGAGGCGATCGGCGCGTGGCTGACGATCTCTCCGCGAGAGGGCGGAGGGACGCTGGTTTGTTGTACCCTCCCCGCGAGTCCGGCCGAGGAGCCAACGTGACCCACCGCGCGCAGATCTTCGTCATCGACGACCACGCCCTGGTCCGCCTCGGGATGCGCCAGTTGCTCGACGCGGAGCCCGACCTCCACGTGTGCGGCGAGGCCGAGGATCTGTCGACGGCGCTGGCCCGGCTCGCGGAGGAGACGCCTGACCTGATCCTCCTCGACCTCTCGCTCGGCCACGCGGACGGCCTCGACGCGCTCAAGCAGCTCCGCGGGGAGCGCCCCGACCTGCGCATCCTGGTGATCACGACCCACGACGAGCGGGTCTACGGCGAGCGCGTGGTCCGGGCCGGGGCGCTGGGCTACGTGATGAAGGCGGCGCCCGCCGAGGAGCTGCTCGCGGCGATCCGCAAGGCGATCCGCGGCGAGCTGGCGGTCAGCGCGACGCTCGCCGAGCTGCTGCTGAGCGGACGGGGCCTGGGCCAGCGCCCCCCGGCGTCGCCGCTGGAACAGCTCAGCGACCGCGAGCTGGAGGTCTTCAAGCTGATCGCCCAGGGCCTGAGCACGCGCGACATCGCGTCGGCGCTGGCGATCAGCGCCAAGACGGTCGAGACGCACCAGTTCAACCTCCGCGCCAAGCTGGGCGCGGCCTCGACCCACCAATTGCGCCACCTGGCCTTCACCTGGCTGAATAACCTCTCAAAATAACCTGAATCGTGAGTAAAATCACGAGTGCATCCCTTAGGATGTTCTTTGACCTCAGGCCCCGAAGGATTCAGACTTTCCCTTAGCTCGTTTCGGGCTCCTGAGGAGGAAGGTCCATGTCGAAGTTCTCTTGTGGCTGCCTCGCCCTCGCCTTGCTCGTCGGTTGCGCCCGCACCGGGGCCACTGCGGATTGCCCAGTGACGCCGGACGCCCACGTGATGCCGGGCGCGGTCACTTCGCTCGAGCCCCTGTGGGTGCACTCGGTGGACGTCAAGTCGCCGAGCTACACGCTCGGCGGCGTGATCGTCGATGTGCGTGCGGACCGCGAGCTCACCCGAGACGAGCTCGCGCAGGCCCTGGGGGCGGAGGCCTCGCAGATCGAGCTGACGCCGCTCGCGGCCGCGTCGTGGCGGGTGGTGGTGCGCACGGGCGATCCGGTCCTCGCGCGCGCGGTGTACGAGCGCGCGGAGCACTGGCAGACACCCACGTGCTAGGCGCACGTCCCTGAGGCGCGCTCACGCGCTCTCGCCCCGCGGGCGTGAGCGCGTTTTTGTTTGCTCGGAGAGGGACGAAAGCGAGCGAGAGGCCGGATGCGTCCAGGACGAATTCGCCCCAATTTCGCCTCAGAGAGCCTCGTTGACGGCGTTTGGCGCAGCGTGTAGCGTGACCCTCCCTGTTCGAGGATCGTGCGTACGGGGTGATCCGCACGAGACCACGCGACTTCACTAGAAGACGAGGCAACACCATGCCACATCTCGTTCTTGAAGATTACAACCTCGAGGCGGCCGAGCGGCGCCTCTGCGTCGAGGCCCTCAACCACGGCGGGAACATCGTCAACGCGGCGGGCCTCCTGGGGATCACCCGACACGCGCTCAAGCGTCGGATCATCAAGCTCGGGATCCCCTGGCCGCCGCGTCGGGGCCCGGAGACGGCGACCTGAGCCCTATTCAGGCTTTTTGGGGCCCCCGCGCCGGAGCATTGAGCTCCCCGGGGGCCTCTGCTAAGGTGACGGGCGGAAGGCGGCCACGTGGGCGCGGACCCTCGATGTAGCTCCTGAAAAGAGCTTGTGCCCAGTGCCCGGGCGACCGGGTATACGGCGGCTGTAACTGTAACAGTCCTAAGGTAGAAAAAGTCCGCGCCGGGCTCGCCTCCGCTTTGCGGCGCCAGGGCTCACTTGGAGCAGCAGCGGATCCCGACGTGGTCGAGCGCGGTCGTGCGGGGCCGGTAGCTCCAGAGGTCGCAGCGGAGGTCCTTCTGCGCGTCGGAGTAGAAGGACCCGCCGCGCCGCAGGCACTGGTTCTCCATCCCGTCGCCGTCGCAGGCGTCGACCCACTCCCAGACGTTGCCGCTCATGTCGTAGAGGCCAGGGGGGTAGCCCTGGCAGTTGGGGAAGCCGCCCGAGGGGGCGAGCCCCGGCATCGGGTCGAAGGCGCTGTTGCAGGTCTCGCCGTTGAAGGTCGGTGAGTAGGGGAAGAGCCACTTCATCGGCCCGGAGCAGGCGACGTACCACTGGTCCGAGGCGAGGGTCGGGGCCGCGAAGTCGGCCGGGCCGCCCGCGATCGAGCCGCAGAGCCGCTTTCCGGCCCAGCGGCAGTAGGCGGAGGCGTCGCACCAGTCGACCCCCACGACCGGCAGCGCGAGGTCGGCGGGCGGCCAGGGGGTCGGTTCGAAGGTCGTGTTCCACGCGCACGCCGGGGGCTGCGACTCGGGGACGACCTCGTCGGCGAGGAAGAGCGCGTAGGACTCTCCCGAGACCTCGTAGGCGTCGATCGAGAATTCGCCGAGGTCGACCGTGGCCCCCCCGGGGCAGGCGCTGCAGCCGGGCGTGCCGCACTCTCCGAGGCACGCGGACTCACCGGTGGTCGCGGTGGTGTCGGGCTCGGTGGTGGTGCCGGGCTCGGTGGTGGCGCCGGATTCCGTGGCGCTCGTGGATGCGGTCGCCACGGGATCGGTCGTTGACGTCGAACTCGTGGTCTCGCCGGAGGAGGAGGTGCTCGGCCCGCCGCTCGACGTGGGGTGTGTGTCCGATCCGGAGGTGGTGGTCTGGGCGCCGCTGGTGTCGGTCGGATCCGGGTCGAGCGGGAAGGCCGGGTTGAGCTTGGTGCACCCGCCGCCGATGACCCCGACCAACACCAACCAACGCGCCATGATGCCACGTTAACACAGGTCGAGGGGCCGGTTCGGGCCGCGGGCCCTCCGCCGCCGCTACCCGGAGAGCGTTCGGTAGGCTGCGATCGCGCGGCTGCAGGACTCGGCGCACTCGCGGCAAGTCGCGTGGGTGTCCGCGTGCTTCCGGCACTCGCTCTCGCAGCGGGTCGAGGCCGCCAGGGCCACGGCGGCCTGCGCGCCGAGCTGCGGTGAACCCGAGGCCGCGAGGGACGCCGTCGCCTGGCTGACCGCGATCATGTCGGTGGTGGCCTGGGCGCAGGGCGCCATCGCCTTGTCGCCCTCGGCGAGCAAGACCAGGCAGTGTTGCAGGCACACCTGCCCGGCGCTGGTGCAAGACGTGGCGGCGGCGAGGACGGCGTTGTTCGCGTGGTCGGCGTGACCCTGGTGCCCCTCGTGTCCTTCGGGCCCGCCGCGCTCTGCCGCTCCCTTGGCCGCGCGCTCGCCCTTGGCCTCGCGCGGGGCCTCCGGCTGCTTCTTCTTCTTGGGCACATCGAGCGGCAGCGGGGCGATGTCTTCGGCGGAGCAGGCGGTGGCCAGGACCGCGGGGGTCCCTGCGAGGAAGTCTCGGCGTTGCATGAGCGTTTCTTAGCATGCGGGCCGCACCCGCATCTGCGGGACCTGCGCGACTCGGCGCGAAAATGTATACTGATCAAATGTTCAATACCCTCACGTTCAACACAATTTTCCTCCTTCTGGTCGCGGGCTGTCTTCGTCCCAACCCCGAGTTCGCCGGCCCCGCGGCCGCGGCCGAGGGGTCGAGCTCGGGCGAGGGCACGCTCTCTGGCTCGACGACGGAGGAGCTGGTCACGAGCGGGGATTCGACGACGGCCGAGCTCACGACCGGCGGCACCAGCGCCGGGTCGAGCGGTTCGACGACCTCCACTCCGGCCACCGACTGTTGGGGTCCCGACGCGGGGGAGTGGTCCGTCGAGGAGCTGCTCGACGCCGGGCTCGGGCCGAACCCCGCGGGGCCGCAGATCTCCCCCGATGGCCTCGTCCTGTACTACATGGCGGGCTCGCCGCGGCGGCCCCACAAGGCGGCGCGAGGATCGCTCGAGGAGCTCTTCACGGTCGGGGCGCCGCTGATCGCGTGGCCCAACTTGGCGCTGGCGATCGACTACCCCAACCTGCGCTTCGGCGAGGGCGAGGTGATCCTGGCGGGTCGGATCGACATGACGTCGGACCTCTACGTGGCCGTCAAGGACGGCAACGGCTGGTCGGACCCGGTCCCGCTCGGCGGCCTCGGGATCAACACGACCTCCGAGGACACGCTCCCGACCGTGAGCGCCGACGGCTCGCGGATGATCTTCGAGCGCAACGACGGTCCGGTCGAGGCGTTCGGTCAGGCGAGCTGGCGCTTCTACGAGGCGATCCGCGGCTCGGACGCGCCCGGCGCCCCCTTCGCGGCGCCGGAGGTCGTGGTCCTACCGACGATCTCCGACGACCCGAACTACGTCCACGTCTCGGTCTGCCCGACCCTCTCCCCGGACGGCGAGCGCTTCTTCTTCGGGTCGACCTACCCCCTCGAGCTCAGCGACGCGAACAAGTTCGACGCGGTGCAGATCTACTTCACGCAGCGCTCCTCCGTCGGCGAGCCGTGGGAGGTGCCGACGCTCGCGGGGGTCCCAGGAGAGAAGGGCATGGAGACCTGCCCGAGCGCGGTCACGGCCGACGGCTGCACGCTCGTGTTCCACCGCTTCTCGATCGTGCCGCGGCAGCAGGACTACCGGATCTTCCTCGCCACGCGCGCGCCCGGGTGAGGCTCAGTCGGGGTCGCAGGCGCCAGAGCAGGCGTTCTGGACCAGGCCCTTCTGCAGGAAGACGGCGATGATCTCCTGCACGGCGGCGGTGTTGGTCGAGGACCCGTGGGCGCCGTTGTCGTCCGGGAGCGGCAGGTTCTCGGTCGGCGGGAGCGGGACCTTCTTGGTGTCGACCTGCAGCAGGGCCGAGCCGCCGAACATGTCGGGGGGGCTCTCGAGGCCGTAGACGGGGTACACCGGGGGCTCGACGAGCTTCATGCCGTAGGTGCGCGCCATCATCTCGGTGGCGATGTTGGGGACCTGGGCGTCGCCGATCGACTCGATGAGGAGGAGCTTGTCGCCGGCCGCCTCGGTGACCGAGCGGACGCTCAGGGGGTCGGCGCGATCGAACACGGCCTGAAAGAGGGCGAAGAGGATCTCGCGGTCGTGGACGTCCGGCTGGGTCGACTTCCAGATGTCGTTGAGCTGGCCGAAGGCGGACGAGCGCCAGATCATCAGCGAGTAGTTGGCGCCGCCGACCACGAGCACGCCGCGCTCGACGTTGTCGGCCATGGCGGCGACGGTGGCGCCCATGATCCCGCCCTGCGAGCCGCCGAGGTAGTACACGTCCGTGGGATCGAGGAGGCCCTGCAGCGCGGGGTCAGAGGCGAGATCGCCCTGCGCGAGGTAGGCGAGGGTCGTGAAGTTCGCGGCCGACTGCAGCAGGCGGTCGGCGACCGCGGCGCCGCCGGCGAAGTTGGCGCCGAACATCTCGATCACGGTGCCGATGTCCTCCTCGGACATGCCCCAGAAGTCGGTCCCCGCGACGATGAGGCCGCTGGTCTGCTCGGCGATGTCGATGGCGTCGGCCCCGGAGCCGAGCAGGCCGTGGCCGTAGATCGCCAGCGGGGCGGTCGCCTTGGTCTCGTACACGCCCGCCGGCACGCCGATCCAGAAGGGCGCCTCGGCGGTGCCGGAGCAGTCGGGGAGGCCCTCGGGGGTGCGGACGAAGACAGAGCCCGGGCCGGCGTCGCCCGCGAGGCAGCTCGGCACGGTGAAGGTGCCCTCGATCACGAGCGGTACGGCCTCGCCCGGGTTCTCCTGGATCGAGGTGATCGTGTAGCCGAGGTCGCCCTTGCTGGCCCGCGCCTCGACCTGGGGGGCGATCGCCGCGAAGTCGCGGGCGACGACCTCGTCCGGGTTGGTGGTGAGGTCCCACGCGAGCTGCAGCGAGGCGCGCTCGACGCCGGCGCTCGCGAGGGCGGCGAAGATCTCGTCGTAGCGCGCGCGCTCCGCCTCGAGCGCGGGCAGGTCGGTCGGGAGCTCGTCGCGCAGGGCGCGGACGAGCGGGGTGGGCGGGAGCTCTGCGCCCGAGGGGTCGCGGAGG
>CAZMML010000041.1:0-11403 GCA_964567335.1 uncultured Nannocystis sp.
CTGCGGGCGGGGCGGCCGGGCGCGCGGCCTCGCATGCTCCGAGCGCCAGACCGCACAGCAGGGACCCCAGCGCCCGCGGGATGGTCGTTGACATCGGGGCGAGCCTATCACAGGCGCGGATTCGCGGAGCTCCGCGGCGCCACTTCGGCCGCGCTTCGGGGTAACGTGGGCACATGGACAGCGGCGCCGGGCGGTCGACATCCGGACGGATCCTCGTCGTCGACGACGAGGCGACCATGCGCCGTCTGCTCGAGAAGCTGCTGCGCCTCGAGGGCTACGAGGTCGTCCTCGCCAGCACGGGCGAGCAGGCGCTGAGCGAGGTGTTTGGCCGCGGCGCCGACACCGTCCTCCTCGACCTCCGCATGCCGGGGATGAGCGGGCTCGACGTCTGCCGGCAGATCCGCAGCCACCCGCGCAGCCAGCACACGCCCGTCGTCTTCATCACGGCGGTCAACGACCGCGAGCTCCGCCGTCAGGGGATGGAGGTCGGCGCCGACGACTTCCTGAGCAAGCCCTTCGACGAGGTCGAGCTGCTGGCCCGGATCCGCAACGGCGTGCGGGTTAAGCGCTACTACGACGGGATGGAGGAGCAGAAGGAGCAGCTCGAGCGGGCGGTCGAGCGCCGCACGTCCGAGCTCGCGGCGGTGGTCGCCCAGCTGACCCGGATCCAGCAGGAGCTGCGGTCCTCGCAGGAGGAGACGATCTATCGCCTCTCGCGCGCGGCCGAGTTCCGCGACGACGAGACCGGCCAGCACCTGCAGCGGATGAGCTGGTACTGCCACCTCCTGGCCAGCCGCTCCGGGCTCGACGAGCAGACCTGCGAGATGCTGCGGATCTCCAGCCCGATGCACGACGTCGGCAAGCTCGGGATCCCGGACCGGATCTTGCTCAAGCCCGGACGCCTCACGCCCGACGAGTTCGCGGTGATGAAGACGCACGCCGAGATCGGGTACCGGATCCTCCACGGCTCGGAGGCCGTCCCGCTGCGGATGGCGGCGACGATCGCCCACACGCACCACGAGAAGTGGGACGGCAACGGCTACCCGCGCGGCTTGAAGGGCGAGGAGATCCCGCTGATCGGGCGGATCGCCGCGGTCGCCGACGTCTTCGACGCGCTGACCAGCTCTCGCCCCTACAAGCCGGCCTGGCCGCTCGACGCGGCCCTCGACCTCATGCGCAAGAGCGCCGGCTCGCACTTCGATCCGGCGCTGATCGAGGTCTTCTTCGCCAGCCTCGACGACGTCCTGACGATCCGCGAGCGCTTCCTCGACGCGTCCGACCGCAACCCGCTGGCGACGCCCTAGCCGGGGCGCGTGGCGAGCTCAGGTTCGCGTGCGGCTCAGCGGTCCTTCAGCATGCCGCTGCGGAGCATCGCGTCCCGCTTGCGGCGCATGCGCTCGAGCTCGGGCGGGGCGAAGGTGAGGAGCGAGGGGTCGGACCACTCGGTCTTGTTCATCACGCTGAGCTCGTGCTTGGAGTGCGGCAGGCCGAAGAAGTGCCCGAGCTCGTGGGTGAGGACGAGGGCGGAGGCGATCTTGGAGAGGATCACCCAGCGGCGGGTGCGGTCGGGGCGGAAGCGCCAGTGGACGCCGCGGATCTCGCTGCCGTCGATGTCGACGTCGGCGAGGCGGCCGACGACGAAGGCGTGGGCGACGCCGCGAGAGAAGCGCGGATCGCCGAGGGCGTCGCGCTCGTCGCGGTCGTCGATCTCGAGGTCGCTGGCGGGCAGGGGGTCGGCGGCGACGACTTCGAAGGCGACGTCGATGAGGGAGAAGCGGACGTTGGCGGCGGCGATCTGGGCGCTGACCCACTCGACGGTCTGCACCGGGCCCTCGGGGGTGACGACGAGGTGGAGGTGGACGCCGAAGCAGTTCGGGACGGCGGCGTCGCAGCGCGGGGTCCCGGTCACGTAGGCGCCGAGGTCGGGGGCGGCCGGGGCCGGCCCGGCGGCGTGGACGAGGGCGGCGAGGGCGAGGGCGGCGAGCAAGGGGACCTCCTAGACCACACAGTGGGCGAGGCGGAGGATCTCGAAGATCGCCCGCGTCGCCGGCGACTTGTTGAGGGTGTAGAAGTGGATCCCGGGCACGCCGGGCCGGGGCGCGGTGAAGGGCTCGTCCTGCGGGGGCGCGAGGAGCAGCCGGCACTGGTGGGCGGCGTAGGAGACGCCGGTCCAGAAGACCTCCTGCGGGTCCTCGGCGACGGCGGCGAGGCGGGCGCGGAGGGGCCCCGGGATCGTCGCGCCGCAGAGCTGCGAGAAGCGCTGGATCTGGTCGAAGTTGGTCACCGGCATCACGCCGGGGATGATCGGGACCGTGATGCCGGCCTCGCGCGCCCGCGCGACGAAGGCGAGGTAGGCCGCGTTGTCGAAGAGGAGCTGGGTGATCAGGAAGTCGACGCCTGCGTCGACCTTGTGCTTCAGCCAGCGGAGGTCGGTCGCGGCGTCGGAGGCCTCCGGATGGGTCTCGGGGTAGCAGGCGGCGCCGACGCAGAAGGGGCCCCGCTCGTGGACGAAGGCGACGAGCTCGCTGGCGTGCCGCAGGCCGCCGGGGGGCGCCTCAAAGTGGGCCTGGCCCTGCGGGGGGTCGCCGCGCAGGGCGAGGATGTTGCGCACGCCGGCCTCGCCGAGCTGGTCGATCGTGCGGGCGAGCTCGTCGCGCGTCGCGCCGACGCAGGTGAGGTGCGCCATCGGCTCGATGTGGAGGTCGCGCTTGATCCTCGCCACGAGGTCCAGCGTGCGGGCGCGGGTGGAGCCGCCGGCGCCGTAGGTGACCGAGACGAAGTCGGGGGCGAGGGGGGCGAGCTGCTCGAGGCTCCGCCACAGCACGGCCTCGCCTTTCTCGGTCTTGGGCGGGAAGAACTCGAAGCTGAACACGGGCCGCTTGTGCGCGAGCCGCTCCCGGATGAGCATGATCATCGCTACCACGCGCGCCCGCGCTGGTCTAGCGGCGCGCGTCCTGGTATGCCGCGAGGGCATGCGCTGGCTCTCGCGCGGGGACATCGACGGCTTCTTCGGCCTCGCGGTCGACAACCTGGTCCAGCTCCTGCTGATCGACGCGCTGTGCCGCTTCGTGCTCGGCTTCCCGGACGCCTTGCTCTACGGACAGGTGCTCCCGGGCGCGGCGGTGTCCCTGCTGGTCGGCAACCTCTATTATGCGTGGCAGGCGCGCCGGCGCGCCGCCGAGCTCGGGCGGGACGACCTCTGCGCGCTCCCCTACGGGATCAACACCGTCTCGGTCTTCGCGCATGTCTTCCTGGTCATGTTGCCGGCCAAGCTGGCGGCGACCGCCGCCGGCGCCGCGGATCCGACGATGGTCGCGTGGCGGGCGGGGCTCGTGGCGTGCTTCGGATCGGGGCTGATCGAGTTCGGCGGCTCCTTCGTCGCCGAGCGGCTGCGGCGGGCGACGCCGCGGGCGGCGCTGCTCTCGACCCTCTCCGGGGTCGCGCTCGGGTTTATCAGCCTCGGCTTCCTCTTCCGCACCTTCGCGCGGCCGCTCGTGGGGCTGGTGACGCTGGCGGTGCTGATGATGGTGTACTTCGGGCGCCTGCGCTTCCGCGGCGGGGTGCCCGGCGGGCTGGTGGCGGTCGCGCTCGGGACGCTGATCGCGTGGATGACCGGCGTGGCGCCGGTCGGGGAGGCGCCGAGCGGCGGGCAGGGGCTGCAGGTCCCGATCCCGGTCCTCGGCGAGCTGATCTCCGCGCTGAGCGGCGACCTGCTGTGGACCTACCTGGCGGTGATCATCCCGATGGGGGTGTTCAACGTGGTCGGCTCGCTGCAGAACATCGAGGCCGCCGAGGCCGCCGGCGACCCCTACCCGACGACCCCCTCGCTGGCCGTCAACGGCCTCGGGACGCTCGCGGCGGCGCTCTTCGGCTCGTGCTTCCCGACCACGATCTACATCGGTCACCCGGGCTGGAAGGCGATGGGCGCCCGCGCCGGCTACTCGATCCTCAACGGCGTGTTCGCCACCGCGGTGTGCCTGACCGGGACGCTCGCCTACCTGGCGTGGGCGGTGCCGATCGAGGCCGGCATGGCGATCGTCCTGTGGATCGGGATCGTGATCACGGCCCAGGCCTTCGAGGCGACGCCGCGCCACCACGCGCCCGCGGTCGTGATCGGGGTGCTGCCCGGGGTCGGGGCGTGGGGTGCGATGATGGCGAAGGCCGGGCTGCGCGCGGCCGGGGTGGGCGGCTCGGCGCAGGCGATGTCCCCGGCGCTGGTCCCCGCGTTCCAGCGCGGCGACGTGTGGATCGACGGCGCCTTCGCGCTCGAGCAGGGCTTCATCTTCACGTCGATGCTGCTGGCGGCCGCGACCGTGGCGGTGATCGAGCGCAAGCTGCCGCAGGCGGCGCTGTGGTGCTTCGCGGCGGCGGGGCTCTCGGCGCTCGGCTTCATGCACTCGTACCGGTGGACGCCCGCCGACACGGTGCTCTCGCTGACGCCCGCGTGGGACTACGCGCTCAGCTACGCGGCGATGGGGCTGATCTTCCTGGCGGCGCCGCTGGTGACGACGCGGGGCGAGGGGGCCGCGCACTGATGCAGACGCGCGCCCCGGGCCTGGACGAGCGAGCGCGGCGCGAGAGCCGGGTCGCTCGCGGCCCGCAGCTGGACACCTCGGCGCGGTCGTTCGGGGCCTGAGCGGTACGTATGCGGGTCTCGTCCTGGAACGTGAACGGCCTGCGCGCGCTCGCGCGCAAGGGGGCGCTCGGGCCCTGGCTCGAGCGTGCGGGGGAGATCGTCGGCCTGCAGGAGGTCCGGGCCAGCGCGGAGCAGCTCGGGCCCTTGGCCGCGCCGGATGGCTGGTCTTTCAGCCACGTCGTGGCCGCGAGCCGCCCGGGCTACAGCGGCGTCGCCCTCTTCTCGCGGCGGCGGCCCGACGCGCTCGAGACCCGGCTCGGCCCGCGCTTCGACGGCGAGGGGCGCCTGCAGCTGGCCCGCTTCGGCCGGCTGCTGCTGGCGAACGTGTACTTCCCGAACGGCAGCGGGACGGAGCGCAGCAACGACCGGGTGCCCTACAAGCTCTCGTTCTACCGGGCGCTGCGGGCCCGGCTGACCTCGCTCCGCCGTGAGGGCTTCCGCGTGCTGGTGATCGGCGACTTCAACACGGCGCACCGGCCGATCGACCTGGCGCGGCCGCGGGAGAACGCCGGGACCAGCGGCTTCCTGCCGGAGGAGCGGGCCGAGCTCGATCGCTGGTTCGGCGGCGGACTGGTCGACGTGTTCCGCCACCTGCACCCGGAGGCCGGGCGCTACACCTGGTGGTCGCAGCGGGGCGGCTCTCGCGGCCGCAACGTCGGCTGGCGGATCGACTACGTCCTCGCCTGCGAGGCCGCGGCGCCCTTCGTCCGGGCGGCGGAGATCCACCCGGACGTCCTCGGCTCGGACCACTGCCCGATCAGCGTCGAGTTGGACCCCGCGATCCTCGGCTGAGTTTCGCGGCGGGCCCCGCGGCGGCGGCGATTTTCTCGCTGACAAGGCCCGTCCAGGCGGCGTACCCTCGCGGCCGATGCCACGCCTGTCCGCGCTCTCCCTGGTCCTGCTCTCCCTCTCGCTGCCCGCGTGCCAGGGCAGCCCGCCGCCGCCGCCCAAGGGCAAGCCCGCGCGGATCGAGGCCAAGAAGGTCACGCCGACCGAGCCCAAGGAGGCGCCCAAGCCCTCGCCGCAGGTCGCCGAGGCGAAGGCCTTCGTCGACCGCGTCGACGGCGAGCTGCGCGCGTTGATCGTCGCCTCGAGCAAGGCCGAGTGGGACAAGAACACCAACATCACCGACGAGACCGAGAAGACCGCCGCCGCGGCCAACGAGAAGCTGATGGAGTACATGGCGGGCGCGATCAAGACCGCCACGACCTTCACCGACCCAGGCATCGACCCCGAGACCCAGCGCAAGCTCCACCTGCTGAAGATCAGCTCCAGCCCGCCGCCGGCGCCGGGCGACGCGGACAAGCGCAAGCGCCTCGCGGAGATCGGGGCGAAGATGGAGGGGATCTACGGCAAGGGCAAGGTGTGCGAGGGGAAGAAGTGCCGCGACCTCGGGGCGCTCGAGGACGTGATCGCCAAGAGCCGCAAGTACGACGAGCTGCTCAAGGCCTGGGAGGGCTGGCACGCGGTGGCGAAGGAGCTGCGCCCGCTCTACCAGGAGTTCGTCGGGCTCGCCAACGAGGGGGCGAAGGAGATCGGCTACGCCGACGTCGGCGAGCTGTGGCGCTCGGGCTACGACATGAGCCCGGCGGCCTTCGAACAGGAGACCGATCGCCTGTGGGGCCAGGTGCGGCCGCTCTACGAGCAGCTCCACTGCTACGTCCGCGCCAAGCTCGGCGCGAAGTACGGCAAGGACAAGGTGCCGGAGACGGGGCTGATCCCGGCGCACCTGCTCGGCAACATGTGGGCGCAGGAGTGGCCCAACATCTACCCGCTGGTCGAGCCCTTCCCGGGCGCGGCGAGCCTCGACGTGACGGGCGCGCTGGTCAAGGCGAAGTACGACGAGATCAAGATGGTCAAGCTCGGCGAGTCGTTCTTCACCTCGCTCGGGCTCGACCCGCTGCCGCCGACCTTCTGGGAGCGCTCGATGTTCCAGAAGCCGAAGGACCGCGAGGTCGTGTGCCACGCGAGCGCGTGGGACGTCGAGATGAACGACGACCTCCGGATCAAGATGTGCATCAAGATCAACCAGGAGGACCTCGTCACGGTCCACCACGAGCTCGGGCACAACTACTACTACCACTATTATTACAAGCTGCCGGTGCTCTACCAGAACGGCGCGCACGACGGCTTCCACGAGGCGATCGGCGACGCGATCGCGCTCTCCATCACGCCCGCGTACCTGCTGCGCCTCGGGCTGATCAAGGAGGTGCCGAAGGACGAGAAGGGCCTCATCAACCTGCAGATGCAGGACGCGCTCGAGAAGATCGCGTTCCTCCCCTTCGGCAAGCTGATCGACCAGTGGCGGTGGGACGTGTTCTCCGGCAAGACGACGCCCGACAGGTACAACGCGGCGTGGTGGGAGCTGCGCAAGCGCTACCAGGGCCTCGCGCCGCCGTCGGAGCGCGCGGACCCCGAGTTCTTCGACCCGGGCGCGAAGTACCACATCCCGGCCAACGTCCCCTACACCCGCTACTTCCTGGCGCGGATCCTCCAGTTCCAGTTCCACAAGGCGCTCTGCGCCGCGGCCGGTCACTCGGGGCCGCTGCACGAGTGCTCGATCTACGGCAACGCCGCCGCGGGCGACAAGCTCAAGGCGGTGCTGGCGATGGGCGCGAGCAAGCCTTGGCCCGAGGCGATGGCGGCGATCACCGGCGGGCGCGAGATGGACGCGGGCGCGATGATCGAGTACTTCCGGCCGCTGCTGACCTGGCTCGAGGAGCAGAACAAGGGCCGTACCTGCGGCTGGTGAGCGGGTCCGGCGGCGCGCGAGGTTCTTGAGCGTGTCGGTCGGGGCCTCTCACCCGGCTCCGCGGGAGCTCCGCGGGGCCCTCGCGCTGTGCGCGTTCGGGTTCCTCCTCTTCGCGCTGTCGCGGGCGCTTCACCCGATCGCCGGGTTGGGGAACCCCGACATCGCGGGGATCCTCTACGAGGCCGACCTCATCAACGAGGGCCTCCTACCCTACCGCGACACCGCGGACTTCAAGTCGCCGGGGAGCTTCTTCCTCCTCGCGGGGGTGTTCCGCTTCGTCAGCCGCGACCTGTGGGCGATAAAGCTCAGCTACTTCGCGTGGGCGCTGCTCGCGGCGCCGGCGCTGTGGATCGCCGCGCGCGCCCTCTACGGTCGCGACGGGCGCGGGACGCTCGCGGCGGGCGCCGCGGTGCTCCTCTACCTGCTCTCGATCGGGCTCTTCGACTTCAACTACTCGGCGTGGATGACCCCCGCCTACGCGTGGGCGTTCGCGGCGCTGCTGGTCGCGCTCAGCGGGCGCCCGCGCTGGCACCTCGCGGCGGGGGCCTTCGCCGGGTTGGCCTTCCTGCTCAAGACCCACGCGCTCGTGCTCGGGCCGACCTTCGTGATGGTGTGGTGGTGGTCGCGACGCCGCGGGGATCCCGGCGCGACGTGGGCGGCGTGGCCGCTGTGGCTCGCGGGGGCGTTGGCGGCGGCGTCGCCGCTCGTGGTCTTCTACGCGGCGCGCGGGGCCCTGCCCGATCTGCTCCGCGGGCTCTTCCCGCTCGAGGACGCGGTGGCGTACACGGTCCGGATCGTGCCGGAGGAGCACTGGGTCTGGCTCGCGGCCTGGAAGATCAGCGCGCAGTTCGTCCGCGCCTTCCCGGTGCAGGCCGGCCTCTGTGCGGCGGCGCTGATCGCCGGGGGGCTCGCGTGGAGGCGCGGGCGCGGCGGGGCGGCACCCGGGAGCCTGCCCTTCGCGCCCCAGGTCTTGCTGCTGGCGTGGAGCGTGGTCGCCTGCGGGCTCGGCGGGCTGCGCTACTACGTCCATTACCTACCACAGTACTTGCCCGCGGTGGCGCTGCTCGCCGCGCACCCGGCGGGGCTCGAGTGGCTGCTGCGTCGACCGGAGCGGGGGCGGCTGCTGGGGCGCGTCCCTGCGCTGGTGCTGCTCGGGTGGGTGGTCGTGAAGACGGGTCAGCACATGGGCCGACTGGTGATGGGCAAGGCGGCGCGCTATGACTACCGCTCGAGCGAGCAGGCGCGGCGACTCGGCGCGCGGATCGAGGCGTCGACGCGCCCGGACGAGTGCGTCCAGGTGTGGGGGTGGGCGGCCTGGCCGGTGTACTACTGGTCGCACCGCCGGGCTTGCTCGCCGGAGTTCAAGGTGCTGGGGCACGTGACGGAGATGACCCAGAACAGCCTGATTACCCACTCCTACGAGACGGACCTGCAGCCCGGGCCGCACGCGGAGGGGCTGCTGCGCTCGTTCCAGGAGCGCCCGCCGGCGTTCTTCGTCCGCGCCGCGCCCTTCTTCCCCGGCGTCAGGCGCGACCCGCTGGACCAGTTCACGGCGCTGCGCGCGATCATCGAGCGGGACTACGTGCTGCGCTGGAGCGCCGATCGGATCTACGTCTACGAGCGCATCGACAGGCTGCCGCTGGGGGAGCAGGAGGGGGTGCGGCGGAAGAAAGCGGCCATGTTGGCGCGGCCGCGGTAGGGGCACGGGCGCGCGGTGGGGCGCGGGGATGTCGGGCGCGCAGCGGGGCGCGGGGTTGACGGGCGCGCGGCCGGTGAGCATGCTGCGCGGGCCTATGAAGCTCGGCATCGGCATCGACGTGCTCCGCGACCCGACCAAGGTCGTTGATGTGTGGAACAACCTGTCCAAGAAGCCCTTCGGGAAGCAGCTCTTCTCCCGCGCGCTCGGGCTGATGGCGCCTTACACCGGGACGGTCTCGCCGCAGGTGATCGAGCTCGAGCCCGGGCACGCCAAGGTGCAGATCCGCGATCGCTGGGGCGTCCGCAACCACCTCAAGAGCGTCCACGCCGTCGCCCTGATGAACCTCGGCGAGGCGGCGACCGGGCTGGCGGTGATGAGCCGGGTCCCCGAGGGCGGCCGCGGGATCGTGCTCGAGCTCGGCATGGAGTACGTCAAGAAGGCCCGCGGCACGATCACCGCGGAGGCCCGCGTCGACCTGCCCGACGCCCCCGGGAAGCACGACATCGAGGTCCGCGGCGAGCTCCGCAACAGCCTCGGCGAGGTGGTCGCTCGCGTGCGCGCGCGCTGGCGCATCGACCTGCCTGCGCGGGCGGAGCGCCCGGCCGAAGCCTCGACCGAGACCGCCACCGACGCCGCGTAGAGTTCGGGGGAGCGGGGTCGATCGCGGGGCTCGCGTGGCGGGGCGGGGCCGCGGTAGGCTGGCCGGGATGAGCGCGAACCCTCCACTGATCGTGGCGCCGCCGGCCGGCGGCTTCGACAGGCCGGGCCTCCGGGACATGGTCAAAGAGTCTGGCCTCGCGGGGGCGCTGCACAAGCTGGTGCGGGCGCCCTTCGGGCACACGGTGCTGACGCTGCGCGCGCTCGACGCGGCGATCGAGGCCGGCGACCTGGCGCTGCACGCGGGCGAGGCGCTGCAGGGGGCGCTGCTCGAGGACCTCGCGCGCACGGGGACGCTCGCGCTCCCGGAGCCGACGCGCGACCAGCGGCTCTTCGTCGGCGCCTTCGCGGTGACGGTGCTCTGCGACGCGTGGGCGCCGCGCCTCGGCGAGCTAGCGCCGACCCCGGAGGTCCGCGGCGAGCTCGAGTCGGAGGGGCTCGAGGACCTGCTCGCGCGGCCGCCGAAGGAGTGCCTGCGCGCGCTGCTGGGGATGGCGGGGAAGTACCTCGAGGTCCAGGCGCAGCGGCAGGGCGGGGCGGGGGCGGGGCGGCTCGACGAGCGCGAGGTGTGGACGGTGACGACGCTGCACGCGTTCGTGCTGCAGCTCGCGGGGGCGCTGCGCAAGCTGACCCACGCGGGGCGGCTGCGGCCCTTCGGGGTCGCGCTGGCGCAGCGCAAGGTGATGATCGGCGAGCTGCGCTACGAGGGCTTCAGCGCGCGGGGGGCCGAGGGCCCGGCGAGCGACCTCAAGCCGGTCAAGCTGACCGACGTGGTCGGCAACCAGGAGTACCTGCAGGCCGGGCAGCGGCTGGCGCGGGACGTCGCGGCCTACGACCTCAAGGGGCGGCGCGGGCCGAAGCAGCTCAACCCGGTGCTCTTCGGGCTCGGGCGCCCGGGGTGCGGGAAGACGATCACGGCGCACGCGATCGGGAACTACTTCCTCGAGTACTGCCGCGAGCGCGACGTGCCGGCCCGCTTCAAGGTGATCCGCCGGACCGACTGGGCGAGCTCGTACCAGAACGCGAGCGCGTCGACGTTGGTCAAGATCTTCAAGGAGGAGGTCTACGGCTTCGACGGGGTGTGCGGGGTCTACTGGCCCGACATCGACACGGCGTTCGCGTCGCGCAGCTCCGGCGACCTGCGCTCCGAGGAGAAGAACAACCTCGGCGCGGTCTTCGGGATCTTCGACGGGACCCTGATCCCCAAGGACGGCAAGTGGTTCATGATCTGCGACGCGAACTACATGCAGATGGACGAGGCGACGCGCTCCCGGATCGCGCAGAACCCCTTCACGGTGCGCGGGCCGACCGGGGTCGAGGACTACGTCCACCTGCTCCGCGACGTGCTGCTCGGCGACCTCCGGCCCTTCGTCGCGGTCGGCGAGGAGCGGCGCTGGCAGGAGGTCGGCGAGGCGCTGGTCAAGGCGGACCTCAGCGGCCGCTCGGTCGAGAGCGTCGCCAACAACATCCGCGCCTTCGTGCAGGACTTCGAGTACCCCGAGGAGTACTTCAAGGCCGACTACGAGGGGCGCCGCGCGCTGATCCACCGCCTCTCGCGGCGGGTCGACGTCGGCCGCGTGTTGGCGGAGATCGAGGACTACGTGAAGTTCCACCGCGAGGCGGAGGAGCGCGAGGCGAAGGAGCGCTTCGAGCGCGAGG
>CAZMML010000042.1:0-11375 GCA_964567335.1 uncultured Nannocystis sp.
CAACGCCCGCGCGGGCGAGGTGCGGGGCGCCCGCTCGGCGCGCGCGAACCGGCTGCACGCGGAGGGCGAGCTGACGGCGGCGCTGGCGGCGTACCCGGAGGGGCCGCGCGCGGCGTCGCGGGTCCACCTGTGGCGCAGCGCGGCGCTGTTCGAGCTCGGCGATCCGCGCGGGGCCGAGGCGGCGCTCGAGCTGGCGCTGCAGCGCGTCGACGCGGAGGCGAAGGAGACGCTCGGGCACCTGCTCCGGCTGCGGCCGGAGCTCTACGGGCCGCCGCTGCGCGCGCGGGATCCGGAGCGCTACTACACGACGGTGCTGGCGATGTGGCTGCTGCCCTTGATGATGAACCCGGACGAGACGGCGCTGCGGCCGCTCGTCGGGCTGCTGCCCGCGGCGGACGCGGGCGACCCACGGGCGGCGCAGGCGCGGATGTGGCTGCTGGCGCACCGCGGGCGGGCGTGGCTCCGGCGCGGGGAGCACGGGCTGGCGCGCCGGGACCTCGAGGCGGCGCTCGCGGCGGCGGCGCAGTACGAGGCGAAGGCGACCGACACGCTGGAGGTCGCGCGCGCGTTGGCCGGGGCGTTGCTCGACCTGACGGTGCTCGCGGCGCTGGAGGGGCAGGTCGAGGCGGCGCTCGAGCACGCGAGCGCGGCGCTGGCCCGGACGCGGGCGCCAGAGGTCCTCGGCGACGAGCTGTGGGTGCGCAAGGAGCTGGCCCCGCTGCGCGACGAGCCGCGCTGGCGCGCGCTGCTTGGCCGCTGAAGGTCACACAAGTGGACGCACCCGCGAGGGGATGAACCTCCTTCGCAGGCGCGTCAGTCGGCGAGCCTGCCCGGGGTGAGATCCGCGAGGAGCGAGGCCCGCCACGCCGGCCGCAGCGGCGGGTCGACCCAGTCGAGGTCGCTGGCGTCGTCGCGGGCGGGCAGGGCGCCGTCGCGGCCGCGGCGCGCGAGCACGCCGGGGCCGAGTGCAGGGTGCCAGGTGATCGACAGCAGGCCTTTGGTCAGAGGCCGACGTCGAGCGCCTCGCCGTCGATGAGGCGCAGGATCCACTCGCGGAGCTTGACGCCCTCGACGGAGGTGCCGAGCCTGCTGCCGACCCACACGTGGTTGGTGCTGCCCGGGACGTAGAAGGTGCCCCACACGCCGGGCGGGTCGCTGAGGTAGTGGTCGCGGAGGTCGATGAGGCCGGCCTCGAAGGCGGCGGCGTCGACGTTGATCGTCTGCGGCATGCAGTCGTCGCTCCCGTAGCCGAAGAAGAAGCGGATCGTGACGTCGGCGGCGGAGGAGATCAGGCCGAGGCGCTGGTCCGGGTGGGCCTGGGCGAGGTAGGTGGCGAGGTGGCTGAGGCCGCCGCCGGCGCTCGGGAAGCAGTCGGCGCAGTCCTGCGGGAGGGTGTCGTCGAAGCCCCAGAGGTCGCTCCAGAGCTGCTGCAGGCAGGGCGCGAGGACGTCGTCCGGGAGCGGCGGGCCGGAGTCGTCGAGGAGGGTGACGCGGGCGCCCGGGAAGGCGCGCGCGATCCGATCGTACTGCACGCCGGCGCCGAAGCCCCCGGCGCTGACGCCCGCGACGAGGACGTGGGCGACGCCTGCGAAGGTCGGGACGAGGCGCTCGAGGTAGGCGGCGCCGTTGCGGTAGCCGACGAACTGCTGCAGGCCCTCGACCTCGGGGACGACCTGGTCGCTGCGATCGCCGGAGTGGACGTCGCCGGTGCAGTAGGGGACGTAGGCGACGCTCCAGTCGCCGAGCGGGTTCTCGGGGGCGGCGGAGAAGAGGTCGTAGAAGGGCGGACCCTCGGAGGGGTCGTAGCTGGCCGGGTTGTTGGCGCAGGTGAGGGCGTTGAAGCAGGCGCCGCCGCCCTCGAAGAAGATGATCAGGCCCTCGCCCTCGCCGCGGCGCAGCCACAGGCCGGTGGTGCTGCCGTCGCGGCAGCGCGCGTCCGGGAACTCGACCCACAGCCAGGAGTCGGGCGGCACGTCCGGGAGCGGCTCGCCGTCCCAGGGGGAGGGCGGGGCGCCGGTGGTGTCGCCGCTGCTCCCGGTGCCCTCGTCCGTGGTGCTGCCCCCGGAGGTCGGGGCGCCGGTGGAGGTGTCCGTGGCGGCGCCGGTGGTCGAGGTGTCGTCGGCGCCGCCGCTCTCGTCGTGGTGGACCGGCAGGTTGCAGCCCGCGCTCAGGGCCAGCGGGAGCGAGAAGAGACGGGCGAGCGAGGCCATGGCTGAGGATCAGCGTGACACAGTTCGCGGGCCGGCGCAGGCCGGGGCGCGCCGCTCAGGGGCGCGGGAGCATGCAGGCGGCGTAGCCGAGGACCACGTCGCCCTCGCGGGTGGCGGTGGGGGTCGGCCTCCAGCCCTCGGCGACGCGCGCGGCGAGGAGCTCGGCGTCGCTCGGGGCGTGGTCCCAGACGGCGACCGCCGTCACGCCGCCGAGTCACGTGGTGTCGTAGACGAGGAAGCGATCGTCCGCGACGCGGACGACGACGTCGTGGGTGTACTCGTCCTGGGTGACGATCGTGTGGATCGCGTGGCGCCTCTCGCCGCACCAGCGGGCGACGTCAGCGAGGGTGCGGTGGCCGGAGATCGCGGCGGCGAGGCCGGCGAGCTCGGCCTGGGGGAGACCGGCGCGGTCGCGGAGCATGCGCCCAGCGTAGTGCGGGGCGCGCCCTGGCGCCATGGACACAGGTCAGGGGGCCAGGACCATCGAGCCGCTGGCGGGGATCGTGATCGTGAGCTCGCCGAGCGGGGTGACGGTGGCCTTGCCGCCGCCGATCGCGTCGGTGAGCGTGGTGCCGGGGGCGAGGCCGAGCGCGGCGTCGACCTCGAAGGTGACCATCTGCGGCGCGCCGGCGCGGGTGAGGGCGACGATCGCGGCGTCGCCGTCCGCGATCTTGCGGGCGAACACGAGGTTGTCCTCGGTGACGGCGAGGGAGACGTAGTCGCCGCGGCGGAGCGCGCGGAGCTGCTGGCGCGCCGCGCCGAGCTTGCGGGTGAGGGCGAGGGTGGCCTTCTCGTCGGCGGAGAGGCCGGCCTCGGGGCGCCACAGGACCCGGTTGTTCGGGTCGGCGCCGCCCCACTCGCCGTACTCGTCGCCATAGTAGAGGAGGGGGGCGCCCGGGAGGCCGAGGAGCCAGGTCATGGCGATCCGCGCGCGGCGGTAGGGCTCGGCGTCGCCGGGCTTCTCGGCGGTGCTCGACCACTGGTTGCCCGGGATCCCCTTGTCGTGGGCGGCGTCCTGGCCGCGGTAGTCGGCCATGCTGACGAAGCGCGGGGTGTCGTGGCTGCCGATGTAGGGGGTCATGACGGCGCCCTCGGGCCACTTGCCGAGGCCGTGGGTGGTCCAGTAGTCGGCGTGCAGCATGCCCTTCTCGCCCCAGGCGAAGGTCCGGTACGAGACGCCGTGGTAGAGGACGAAGTCGAACTGGCCGTCGAGGCCGAAGGGGCCGATGTAGCGGGCGATCGTGCCGTAGTTGCCGTCGTTGCAGGGGTCGGGGCAGTCGCTCCAGCCCATGGCGGTCTCGCCCATGAGGAAGTAGCGGGTGCCGGCGCGCTCGAAGGTCTCGCGCACGTCGGCGGCGAGGTTGCGGGTCGCGGCCTCCTCGACGTGCTTGACGGCGTCGACGCGCAGGCCGTCGAGGTCGAACTCGCCCTGCCACCACACGGCGTCGGCGACGAACTGGGCGTTGCCCTCGGCGTTGGTGTGGTCGATGTCCGGCATGTAGTCGGCGAACATGCACTCGAGGGCCTTCTCGGTCCAGTCGCAGCCGGGGGTGCCGCAGACGCAGCCGGTGCGGAACCACTCCGGGTGGGCCTGCATGTACTCGTGCTGCGCGTGGACGTGGTTGACGACGTAGTCCTGGAGGATCCGGATCCCGCGCGCGTGGGCGGCGTCCACCATGGCCTTCAGGGCGGCCTCGCCGCCGAGGCGGGCGTCGACCTCGCGGGCCTTGATCGGCCAGTAGCCGTGGTAGCCGGTGACGTAGTGGACGCCGTCGGAGGCCTTGTAGGCGTCCTGCGGATTGGTCTGGAAGGGGGTGAGCCAGATCGCCCGGACGCCGAGCTTGCTCAGGGTGCCGTCCTCGATCGCCTGCCGCAGGCCGACGAGGTCGCCGCCCTTCCAGTCGCCGCGCGGGTCGGCCATGGGCGTCGGCCCGGGGTTGCCCTGCGGATCGCCGTCGCGGAAGCGGTCGGTGACGACCATGTAGATCAGGGCGTCGTCCCACTGGAAGGCCTCGGCCTCGATCCAGAAGGGGAGGTGGATCGGCTCGCTGACCTGGCCGTCGGCGCTGGCGACGGTGAGGATCACGCGGTGCTTGCCGTCGGGGAGGCCGGCGAGGGTGAGGGTCACGTCGCCGCCGGGCGAGACGACGAGCTCGTCGGCGGTGAGCGGGCGCTCCTCCGGTCCGCTGCGCAGGACGCCGGTGAAGGCGCCGGGGTCGGCGCCCGCGCCGGCGACCCCGTCGACGTACAGGAGCTCGGCGGCGACGGTGCCCTGGTCCTTGGCGGGCCGCGCGGGGGTGAAGCTCGCGGTGCTGAGGTCGGGCCGGCGGCAGTCGCGGACGCGGACGGCGGAGTTCTCGATCCCGTCGATGTACTTGCGCCGGCCCTGGCCGGGGTCGAGCACCCACTGGGCCTCGCCGCCCTGGTCGTAGATGACCTTGTAGGCGTGCATGCCGGGCGGGAGTTCGACGGTGCCGGAGTAGATGCCCTGCGGGTCAGGTCCCTCCAGCAAGGTCGCGGTGGCCAGGTCGAAGCCTTGCCACTCGCCGGCGATCCGGGGGGCGGTGCCGCCGGTCGGGGGGTCGAAGCGGAAGAGGGTCGGGCACAGGAGATCGCCGCCCCCGGTGGTGGGATCGCCGGTGCTCCCGGCGGTGCCGGTCGAGGCGGTCGTCGCGCTCGGGTCGCCGGTCGAGGTCAGCGAGCCTGCGGAGGTGGAGGTGGACGTGGCGTCGCTCGTGCCCGGAAAGCTGCTCGGACCGGTCGAGGGGCCCGAGGTGGTGGCCTCGGTGTCGCTGGTCGGAGCCTCGCCGGTCGAGCAGGCGAGGAGGTGCAGGACGAGGAGCCCGAGGGGACGCGGCGAGTTCACAGCGCGGCACGATAACAAGGCGTGCGGCGGCGAGCAAAAGCCGGGGGCGCGCTCGCGCGCGCGCGTGGAGGCCGCTTGGTGGACGCGACCTTCCCGCGTATGGTGGAGGGCCGATGCGGGCGTTGCTCGGTGTCTTGTGCCTCGTGACGGTCGGCTGCTTCGTCGACCCCGGGTCCGTCTCCAGCGGCACCAGCGGCGGAGGTTCGACGAGCTCGACGAGCGGCGCAGCGAGCAGCACCACCGCGGGGACGGGCTCGTCCTCCGGCGCGACCGGGGAGGGGTCGAGCGGGGGGCCGCTGACGACCAGCGGGATCGCGGGCTCGTCGAGCGGAACGACGGGGGGAT
This sequence comes from uncultured Nannocystis sp., assembly GCA_964567335.1. Taxonomy (GTDB): domain Bacteria; phylum Myxococcota_A; class Polyangia; order Nannocystales; family Nannocystaceae; genus Nannocystis. The sequence goes on from CAZMML010000042.1 coordinate 5,422, forward strand.
CGACGAGCGGAACGACGGAGGGATCGACGAGCGGAACGACGGAGGCGCCGGGGAGCAGCGGCGGGAGCAGCGGCGGGAGCAGCGGCGGGAGCAGCGGGGGCGATCCCGTCTGCAAGGAGCCGCCGCTGAGCGAGTGCGACGCGTGCCTCCAAGAGAACTGCTGCGCGGAGGTCCTGGCCTGCGCGAAGGACATGGACTGCACCTGCGTGTGGCAGTGCGTCGAGGGCGGCAAGACCCTGGCCGTCTGCGCGGAGGAGTGCGCGGCGCAGCCGATCGGCCCGGTGGCGAAGCTCGTGATCTGTGTGATGAACAAGTGTCCGCTCTGCCCCTAGCCGGCGTCGACGCCGCGACGGGCTTGAGGGCGTCGACCACCGATCGTCGGCGCGCCGTCGGGGCGGTCGATCGAGTATGGTGGGCGCATGGACACCAAGAAGATCTTGGTCTTCGCCGCGGCGATCGCCGCCCTGACGCCCGCCGGGGCCGGCGCAGCGGAGCCGCAGCGGACGCGCTTCGTGCTGCCGAGCTCGAACGGCCACGGCGCGGTGCTGGTCGATCTGGAGGCGCGCCGCGCGACGCAATTCCGCGAGCACATGTTCGCCGCGGAGGAGCCGCAGATCGACGCGCAGGGCCAGGACATCTGGGACGGCGAACAATTCGCGGCGGTCCACACGCGCGACCTCCTCTTCGACGCGTACTTCGGGGTGCGCGCGGCGGGGAAGCAGCAGTGGCTCACCTCGGTGCCGGTCGATCTCGACGCGAGCGGCTACCAGGCGTGGGCGCCGGACGAAGGGGCAGGGACGGGGATCGTGGCGATGGTGCAGACGATCGGCGCGCTGCGGGCGACGACCTACGTGTACGCGCCGCAGGGCCTGGGCGCGGCGAGCTTCGTGATGCTGCTGCAGCTCGAGAACACGGGCGGTCAGGCGCTGACGGGGGTGCAGGCGTTCTCGCTGCACAACTTCCACCTCGGCTACGGGCGGCCGAAGCGGCCCTGGGAGGTGCCGAACGACCTGGCGGCGAACGGGGAGACGCTGATCTTCGCCGAGCCGAAGGCGCGCTTCGTCGAGCGCGGCTTCGCGGGGGTGACGGTGACCCGGGCGCTCGGGAGCGTGAGCCGCCGCGGGGTCGGGCCAGGGGTCGACCTCTTCGGGCTGGTCGCGCAGGGCGGCGACCTGCCGAACAACGCGCCGCCGCCGGGCGCGGTCGACGACGCGACGAGCGCGTTCCAGTGGGACCTCGGCGATCTGGCGCCGGGGACGTCGCGCTGGGCGGGGATCGCGGTGATCCACCACGGAGACCCCTTCGCTGCGGCGGAGGCGGAGGCGCAGCTCGAGGCGTACCTGGGGCCGGCCAAGGACCAGGCATCGGCGGTGCTGAAGATCGAGGCGGACGCGTGGGCGGCGCTGCAGACGGACGAGGTGACGCTGCCGGCGGGGCACACGCCGGAGGAGGCGCCGCTGCTCCGGCAGGCGGCGGCGCTGCTGCAGATGGGGCAGGTGCGGGAGCAGCAGGCGTTCCTGCGCGAGTGGCTGAGCAAGGACGGCGAGCCGCGGCGGACCCGCTTCCTCGACCTCGAGGGCAAGCCGGCGGCGCTGCCGACGTGGATCAAGCACCGCGGGAAGGGGGCGATCCTGGCGAGCCTCCCGCCCGGCGAGTGGACCTACGCGTGGATCCGCGACGGCGCGTACGCGACGGCGGCCCTGGCGGCGCTGCGCCTCGACGCGGCCGCGAAGGCGGCGCTGACCTACTACCTCGACGCGGAGGGGGGTCGCTTCCAGGGCTGGTCGGAGCTCGAGCCCTACGGGATGCCGCCCTACCAGATCAGCCTGACCCGCTACTACGGCTTCGGGGTCGAGGAGACCGACTTCAACGCGTGGGGGCCGAACCTCGAGTTCGACGGCTTCGGGCTCTTCCTCTGGGCGCTCCGCGCGTACGAGACGATCACCGGCGACACCAGCGTGGCCGACGCGCGCTGGGAGGACATCACCGCCAAGATCGCCGACGTGTTGGTCGCGCTGATCGACCCGGAGACGGGCCTCATCCGCGCCGACTCGTCGATCTGGGAGACGCACTGGAAGGGCCGCGAGCGCCGCTACGCGTACACGAGCATCACGGCGGCGCGCGGGCTCTGCGACGCGGCGGCGATCGCCGAGCGGCGCGGAGACGCGGCGCGCGCGGAGACCTACCGCGGCGCGGGCGAGTCGATCCGGGCGGCGATCGCCGCCCACCTCACCGACGCCGGGGGCGCGCTGGCCGGCAACGCGGAGGAGCTCGCGCTCGGCGAGGGCTACTTCGACGCGGCGGTGTGGGACGCGATCGCGATGGGCCTCTTCGATCCGCAGGGGAAGATCGCGCAGGCGACGATCGCGGGGATCGACGCGCACCTCCGGGTCGACGCGGGCCCGGGGTGGTCTCGCAACGACGACCGCTGGGACCACGCGATGGTCGAGGACCTCTCGCCCTGGGGCAGCGAGTACGACAGCGCGGAGTGGGTGATCACCGATCTGCGCGGGTCGATCGCGCTGCGCCTGGCGGGCGACACGGCGCGGGCGGACGCGCTGGTCGAGTGGGTCCGCGACCAGGCGGGCGCGAACTACTGGATGCCGGCGGAGACCTTCGACGAGACCAGCGGGGTGTACAAGTTCAACGCGCCGATGCTCGGCTTCGGCGCGGGCGCCTACGTGCTGGCGCTCGCGCAGCGCGCGGGGCAGCTCTCCGACCCGGCCTGCGGGGCCTACTTCGACGAGGGCGGGGGCGCGACGAGCGGCAGCGACACGGACACCGGCACCAGCGGGTCGTCGGGGGAGGGATCGAGCGGCACGCCGACGACCGGCGCAGCGACGTCGGCGACGAGCACGACGGAGGCGTCGAGCGGGGGGATCGGGACGACGAGCGGCGGCGGAACGACCGCGCCCGCGACGGGCGGGCCGGGCGGCGGCGCCACCGAGGGCTGCGGCTGCGCGAGCGGCGAGTCGGGCGCCGGGTTGCTGGGGTTGTTGGCGCTGCTGGCCGGCAGGCGCCGCCGCGGCGGCACGAGCTCGAGCCGACCCGAGCTCGCCGGAACGGCCGCCAGAGGGAAGCGAGGGCCGCAGGGCCGAAGGGCGCCCAGCCGGACTCTTCGCGCTCCTTCGCCGAGGGAGCCGTCGATCGCCAGGCGCCTCTCGGCTTGACCGCCGGGCGCGGCCGGCTCAGGATCCTGCCTCCTTGAGATCACGGAAGCCGCTCGTCGCCTACTTTTCGCTCGAGATCGCCGTCGCCCCGGGGATCCCAAGCTACGCGGGCGGGCTCGGGGTGCTCGCGGGGGACACGCTGCGGGCGGCCGCCGACCTCGACGTGCCGATGGTCGGAGTGACGCTGCTCTACCGGAAGGGGTACTTCGCGCAGTTCCTCGACCCGGAGGGGCGGCAGATCGCGCGCGACGTGGAGTGGACGCCGGAGGCGCACCTGGAGCGGCGGGCCGAGACCGTGGAGGTCGAGCTCGCGGGCCGACGGGTGGTCCTCGCGCTGTGGCGGCGCCTGATCGAGGGGGGCGGGGCGGAGCCAGTCCCGGTGATCTTCCTCGACGCGGACGTCGAGGGGAACGCGGCGGAGGACCGTTCGTTGACGGATCACCTCTACGGCGGAGATGAGGCCTACCGGCTCGCGCAGGAGGTCCTGCTCGGGATCGGGGGCAGGCGGGCGCTCGCGGCCCTGGGGCTGCGTCCGCACCGCTTCCACATGAACGAGGGCCACGCGAGCCTGCTGGCGCTCGATCTGCTCCGTGACGAGGTGGCCGCGGGGGCCGAGCTCGCCCGGGCGGTCGAGGCGGTGCAGGAGCGCTGCGTGTTCACGACCCACACGCCGATCCCGGCCGGGCACGACCGCTTCCCGCGGGCGCTGGCGACGACCCTGCTCGGGCGTTCGTTGCTCGACCTGTACACGCGGCTCACCGGGCAGCGGGGCGAGCTCAACATGAGCGCGCTCGGGGCGGCGCTGAGCGGCTTCGTCAACGCGGTGTCGCGGCGCCACGCGGAGGTGTCGCGGGCGATGTTCCCGGGGCGGACCGTGGAGACGGTGACGAACGGGGTCCACTCGGCGACCTGGACGGCGCCCGCGCTGCAGCAGGTGCTCGATCGCCACGTCCCGCAGTGGCGCCGGGAGGCGTGGGCGCTGCGGCTCGCGCAGAAGATCCCCGCCGGGGAGATCGCCGCTGCGCACGCCGTGTCGAAGCGGGCCTTGATCGAGGAGGTGAACCGCCACGACGAGCACGACTTCGCCGAGGAGCGCTTCACCATCGGGTTCGCCCGCCGGGCGACCAGCTACAAGCGACTGACGCTGCTGCTCCGCGATCCTCGCCGGCTGCGCGAGCTGGCCGGGCGCTGGGGCGCGCTGCAGGTGGTGATCGCCGGCAAGGCGCACCCGCGCGACGAGGACGGCCAGCGGACGATCGCCGCGATCGTCGGCATGTCCGGGGCGCTGCTGCCCTTCGTCCGCGTCGCGTTCGTGCCCGGCTACGACCTGACGCTCGCGGGGCTGCTGACCGCGGGGGCCGACCTGTGGCTGAACACGCCCCGGGCGCCGCTCGAGGCGTCGGGCACCAGCGGGATGAAGGCGGCGCACAACGGGGTGCCGAACCTCAGCGTCCGCGACGGGTGGTGGTGCGAGGGCTTCATCGAGGGGCAGACGGGCTGGGTGATCGAGCCGACCGGGAGCGACGAGGAGGAGGGGGAGCAGCTCTACCGCGCGCTCGACGAGGAGATCTTGCCGCTCTACCGCGGCGACCCGGGCGCGTGGGCGGAGCGGATGCGGGCGTGCATCGCCCTGGCGGCGAGCTACTTCAACACGCACCGCATGCTCGGCGAGTACTGCGCCCGGGCCTATGGGCTGTGAGTCGACCCTCGCTCAGAGGTAGCCCTTCGCGGCGAACCACTCGGCGGCGCGGCGCAGGGTCTCGGCGAGCGGGCGCACGGCGAAGCCGAGCTCCTCGCGCGCCTTGCGGTTGTCGAAGTAGAGGCGCTGGCTCGCGTAGGCGACGGAGCCGGCGGTCAGCAGGGGCTCGCGCCGGGTGACGCGGTCGGCGACTCGCTCGAGCGCGGCCCCGGCGGCGCGCGCGAGCGGGACGGGGACGGCGAACATGGTGTGGCGCATGCCGAGGACCGCGCGCAGCTCGGCGATCAAGTCATAGATCGAGAGGTTGTGGCCGGTCAGGAGGTAGCTCTCGCCGCGCCGGCCGTGGCGCTCAGCGAGGAGGTGGCCGCGGGCGACGTCCTCGACGTCGACGATGTTGAGGCCGCCCTCGAAGCAGACCTGGATCCGGCCGCTGAGGGCGTCGATCAGGGTCTTCCCGGTCGGGGTCGGGCCGACGTCGCCGGGGCCGAGCGGCATGCCGGGATTGACGATCGTCAGGTCGAGGAGGTCGGCGAAGCTGCGCGCGACCTGCTGGCCGAGGTACTTCGAGCGGACGTAGTCGAAGCTCTGCGGCCAGAGGTTGAAGGGCGTGGTCTCGTCGGAGAGGCCCTCCGCGGCGACGCCGACCGCCGCGATCGAGCTGGTGTAGACGACCTTGGGCACGCCGGCGGCGAGCGCCGCGGTCAGGACGTTGCTCGAGCCGGTGACGTTGACGTCGTAGATCTGCCGCGGGTCCGGGACCCAGGTCCGGTAGAGCGCCGCGAGGTGATAGACCGCGGAGCAGCCGCGGGTCAGCGCGCGCATGCGTGGGAGGTCGAGGATGTCGCCCTCGACCTGCTCGACCTGGGCGGGGTCGAGGCCGGCGAGGTTCTGTGGGTCCTCGCCGGGGCGCAGGAGGGCTCGCACGGCGCGGCCCTCCTCGGCGAGCAGGCGGACGACGTGATGGCCGATGAAGCCGGCGGCGCCGGTGACGAGGACGGGGCCCGAGGTCATGGCGGGGATGGTCGCAGATCGAAGGCCGGCGGTGCGGGGGCGGGCGCGCTGTGGCAGACCTTGCCGCCCATGAC
>CAZMML010000043.1:0-11354 GCA_964567335.1 uncultured Nannocystis sp.
CTCGCCGAGGCCGACGTCGCGGCGCTCGAGCAGGCGGCGCAGGCGGCCGAGCACCTGCCCTCGCTGGCGCGCTGCGCGGACGCGCGGGCGCTGCTGGCCCAGCACCCGCCGCCCGAGGACCCGGCCCTCGCGGCCGCGCTGAGCGAGCTGCAGGGGCGGGTCGCCAAGGGGCGCGCGCGCTTCGATCTCGGCCAGTACCAGGCGCTACGGACGGAGCTGACGGCGCTGCGGGCGGAGGCGGAGGTCACGGGGTACGCGCCCTTGATCGCCGGGGTGCTCCACCTCGAGGGCGAGGCCCAGGACGCGCTGGGCGACTACGCGGCGGCGGAGGCGAGCCTCCTCGGGGCCATCGCGGCGGCCGACCGCGGCGCCGCCGACGACGAGCGGGCGTTCGCGCTGGTCGACCTGGCGCGCGTGGTCGGCCTGCACCAGGCGCGCTTCGACGAGGCGCTCCGCTACGCCGAGCTCGCCCGCGGGGCGGCGGAGCGCCTGCCCGAGGGCGAGGCGGCCGAGGCCCATCTCGAGGGTCGGCTGGCCGAACTGGCGCTGCAGCGCGGCGACCTCGAGCGAGCGGAGCGTCACGTGCGGCGCTCGCTCGAGCTGCAGGTCCGCCTGCACGGCGAGGGCTCGTCGGCCCACGGCCTGGCGCTCGACGCGAGCGCCTCGCTGCTCTTCCTCCGCGGCGACTTCCCGGGGGCGCTGGCCGAGTACCGCCGCGTCGCGGCGAGCTTCGAGCGCGCCTACGGTTCGCATCACCCGCTGCTCGGCAACGTGCTGAACAACATCGGCGCGGCCGAGCTGAGCATGTTCCGCTTCGCCGACGCCGAGGCGACCTACCTCCGCGCGCTCGACCTCCTGCGCGGCGCCTACGGGGAGAGCCACCCGGCGCTGGCGACGGTCCACTCCAACCTCGGGTTTATCGCGCTCGGGCAGGCGCGCTTCCCCGACGCGATCGCGGCGTTCCAGCGCTCGCGGGCGATCTACGAGAAACACCTCCCGCCCGAGCACCCGAGCCGCGGCGACTGCTTGCTCGACCTCGGGAGCGCCTATCTGGTGGCGCGTCAATTCCCCGAGGCGGAGGAGGCGTTCGGCGGGGCGCAGGCGATCTACGCCGCGGCCTTCGGCGCCGGGCACGTCAAGGCCACGCAGGCGCTCGCGGGGGTCGGCGAGGCGCAACTCCGCAGCGGGCGCCTCGTCGAGGCGCGGGCGACGTTTGAGCGCGCGCTGGCGGAGTTCCGCGGTCCGGCCGACGATCCGGCGCTGGGTCTGCCGCTCGCGGGGCTCGGGAAGCTGCGCCTGCTCGAGGGCCACCCGGCCGACGCGGTCGCGCGTCTGGAGGGGGCGCTGGAGCGGCTGCGACGCAACTCCGCGGCGGCGCCGCACGAGGTCGCGGACGCCGAGTTCGCGCTCGCGCGGGCGCTCTGTCCGCGCGCCGAGGCGAACGAGCGCTGCCTGCAGCTCGCCCGCGGCGCGCGCGAGGGCTACGTGCAGGTGGGGGCGGCGTTCGCCGCGGAGGTGGCGGAGATCGACGCCTGGCTCGCTCAGAACTTCGCCGGCAGCAGCTCGATGTAGGCGGTCGCGTCCGAGGCGCCGGTGCACTTGACGTTGCCGAGGACGAAGGGCATCCCGCTGGCGACGACCATATCGGGCTGCTCGATCTTGAGGTAGGGCGTGTCGGGCATGAGGCAGCCGGTGTCCACGGTGGTCATCTTGCACGCATGGAGCACCGGGACGTCCGGGAAGCACTCGCACTCGATCGGCTCGGCGAGCACGCAGCCGTTCATGGCCATCTCGCCGGTGGTCCCGCCGCCGCCGCCGCCTCCTCCGTAGCCGATGATGATCCGACCGGGCCAGGTGGCATCGGCAGCCACGGGGTCGACGGGGCCGAGAGCGGCCGCGGTGAGAGCGATGAGACAGAAGAGCTTGCGCATGGGGATCCTCCGGACTACTGGCTCTATCTAGAGGACCCGCGACGGCCCGTCAATGACCACCAATACGCGGACGCCCCCGCGACTTGGGACGTCCGCACGGGATCGGCAGGCTTGTGAGCAGGCGCGCGTCCCTGGCCCCGACGGCCGGCTACCATAGTCGGCCTGAGCATGTCGTCTCAGAGCGACTCTCAGCCCGAGGCCCCGCGCCTGGCGACCTTCGGGCTCGCGCTGTTGGGCGCGGTCGCGTTGCTCCTGACGGACCCGGCGGCGTCGGGCCCCGGGTTGGTCTCGCTGCTGCTCTTCGCGGCCGGGGAGTGGCTCTCGCCGCGACTGCGGATGTCCCAACGGACAGTCTTGGAGATCGGCCTCGCGCTCGCGCACGCGGCGGTCCTCGCTTGGGTCGCGCGCGGCGGGATCGAGCCCGGAGCGTTGATCTTCGCGGCCTCGGTGGTGGTCGGGCAGTGCCTCCAGGGGGCGCTCTGGCGGACCTCTGCGCTGGCGGCGGTCCTCGGCGCGGCGGCGACGGTCGCGTTCGCGTGGTCGGGCGGCGCTCGCCTCGCGGTCGCGGCGGGGCTCGGGCTGCTCGGGCTCGGGCTTGGGGTCGGGGAGGGGCTCGCGGTCTCACGTCGCCAGCGGGCCGCGCTCGGGCGTCAGCTCCAGCGGGCCCTCGGTGACCTCGAGCAGCGCAAGAGCGTCGAGGTGCGGCTGCGGGAGACCCACGAGTCGCTCGAGCGGCAGACGATCGCCCTGACGCGCACGAACCGTCGGATCGAGGAGGAGATCGAGGAGCGTCGGCGCGCCGAGGAGCGGGCCCTCGAGGTGGCTCAGCTCAAGGACGCCTTCCTTCGCACCGTCAGCCATGAGCTGCGGACCCCGCTCAACGCGGTCATCGGCTACGCCGAGGGCCTCCTCGAGGACGAGCCGACGCGCACCCTCGCGGACGCCCGGGTGGACCTCGACCGGATCCTGGAGGCGTCGCGGCGCCTGCTCGAGCTGATCGACAACATCCTCGACCTCTCGGCGATCGAGACCGGCAAGGCGGCGGTCGCGATCGAGTCGGTCGACGTCGCGGCGTTGATCGCCGAGGTGGCCGACGCGCTGGCGCCGCAGGCGGCGCGGGCCGGCAGCACGATCCGGGTGCGCTGCGCGCCCGACCTGACGCCGGTCCAGACGGACCGCGTCAAGCTGCGCCAGATCCTGGTGCACCTGCTCGACAACGCCTGCAAGTTCACCCGCGAGGGCGTGATCCGGATCGTCGCGCGGGTCGAGCGAGGGCCGCTCCGGGCGACGGTGATCCTCGAGGTCTCGGACACGGGCGTCGGGATCGAGCCCGAGCTGCTCACGCGGATCTTCGCGCCCTTCGTGCAGGCCGACGGGTCGACGACGCGGCGGCACGGCGGCGCCGGCCTCGGGCTGGCGCTGTGCCGGCACTTCTGCGCGCTGCTCGGCGGTGAGATCGGCGCGACGAGCGAGCCGGGTCGCGGCTCGACCTTCACGGTCCGCCTGCCCGCGACGCGGCTCGACCCACGGCGCGACGGGGTGGTGCTCGCGTCGGAGTTCTGAGCGGGCCTCAGCGCGAGGGGCGCCAGGGCGCGGGCCGGCGCAGGCGCGCCTCGGCGTCCGGGAGGAAGATCGGCTCGCCGCGGGTGGCGGCGCCCCAGGCGGCCGCGAGGTCGAGGCGGTCCTCGTCGTCGAGGACCGCGGGCGCGTAGATCCGGCGCTCCTCGTCCGCCATGGGGGCGTCGAGCGGGAGCCTCCAGCCCTCGCCGGCGACCACGATGGCGTCGATCGCGGCGGCCTCGGCGCCGGTGACGTGGTCGAGGAGGAGCGCCCTGGCCCGCAGGACGCCGCCGACCTCGAGGCGCGCGGACTCGTCGCCGTAACGACCGACCACGTGGCCGCTGACGTCGAGGTCGCCGGCGATCACACAGGTCGCGCCCTTGGCGAAGCGGAAGTTGCGTGCGCGGACGGAGCCGAGCACGACGAGCAGGCTGACCTGATAGTCGCCGGTGGAGAAGTCGAGGTCGCCCGCGGCCTCGAGGTCGCCTTGAACGATCAAGGCCCAGGCTCCATCGTCGGGCTCCAGGTCGTCGACGCGGAGGGCGCCGTCGATGACGATGACCGGCGGCCGGGGCCTGCGCATGACGTGCAGGACCTCGTGCCACCAGGCGCCGGGGAAGAGGGGAGGGACCGCGTCCGCGGCGAGTCGACGGCCGTCGAGCGTCTGCAGGGTCGTCACGGCCGGAGGATAGCGCGCGAGCACGCCGCGCCCGACGCACCCATGACGTCGCGACACGCAGCCCATCGCCTGGGCCGCGCGCGCAGCTTCTGCGGGCTCCGGGGGGCGGGCCTGCAAGAGTGACGCGTACAGCCGTCCCGGGCGCCCGGTAGGCTGGCCCCCTGCGCCGAGCGCCGACGATTCTGTGGTATGGCTAGCGAGCCGTGCTCGCCATGCCTTCAACGAGTCTCTTGGAAGACCTGATGGCATACATGCGTTTCTCGCCGGTCGACGCGGCGAGCCTGCGCGCGCTCGGGCCGGTGCTCGCGCCGCACTTCGGGCAGATCGTCGATCGCTTCTACGAGGCGATCGACCGCACCCCCGGCGCCGCGTCGGTGTTCACCGGGGGCAGCGCGCAGATCGAGCGTCAGAAGGCGATGCTGCGGGGCTGGCTCGAGGGGCTCTTCGCCGGATCGTACGACGCGGCGTACTTCGAACGCCGCGCCCGGATCGGCCGCACCCACGTGAGGATCGGCCTCGACCAGCAGTACATGTTTGGGGCGATGAACCTGATCCGCGAGGGGCTCCACGCGGCGCTGCGCGGGGCGGGGCGCGACGAGCCCGCGGCGCACGCGGCGATCGACCGGCTCTGCGACATCGAGCTGGCGATCATGCTCGAGACCTACCGCGACGCGTACGTGGCGCGGGTCAAGGACGCGGAGCGGCTGGCGACGATCGGCCAGGTCGCGGCGTCGATCGGGCATGAGCTTCGCAACCCGCTGGCGGTGATGCAGACCAGCGTCCACCAGCTCCAACGACGCGCGCCGGAGGACGAGCGCACCACCCGGCACCTGCGGCGGGTCGGCGAGCAGATCTCGCTGTGCAACCAGATCATCTCCGATCTGCTCGAGCTCGCGCGTGACCGGCCGATCGAGCGGCGCAGCGTCGACGTCGCGGCGGTGGTCCGCGAGGCGGCCGCGTCCGTGCCGCGCCCGGAGGGGGTCGCGCTGGTGCTGGACCTGGCGGAGGACCTGCCGCTCGCCGCGCTCGACCGCGTGCAGGTGCGGCAGCTCGTCGTCAACCTCGTGCAGAACGCGTTCCAGGCGGTTGGCCCGGCGGGGAGCGTCACGGTGGCGCTGACCGGCGCCGGCGGCGAGCTGCAGCTCCGCGTCGACGACAGCGGCCCGGGCTTCTCGCCGGAGGTGCAGCGCCGCCTCTTCGAACCACTCTTCACCACCCGCGCCAACGGGACCGGGCTCGGGCTGGCGCTCTGCCGCCGGATCGTGGAGAAGCACGGCGGGACGATCAGCGCGGCGAACCGGGCCGGGGGCGGCGCCTCGTTCCGCGCCAGCTTCCCGCGGGCCGAGGAGGCGTCGGCGTGAGCGCCCGGGTCCTGGTCGTCGACGACAACCGCGAGCTGGCGGAGAACGTCGCCGAGATCCTCGAGGACGAGGGCTGCCGCGTGACGCTCGCCCACAGCGGCGAGGAGGCGCTCGAGCTCGGCTCGGCGGATCACTTCGACCTGGTGCTGACGGACATCCGCATGCCCGGGATCAGCGGGATCGAGCTGGTGCGGCGGCTCTCGGAGCGCGACCCGGCGGCGAAGTTCCTGCTGATGAGCGCCTACAGCTCGGGGCCCCTCCCCGCGCCGGTCCTGGTCAAGCCCTTCGCGCCGGAGTCGCTCCTGTCGGCGTTGCAGGCCTCGGTGGCGAGCCTCTAGGCGGTGTTGGTGCTCGGGCGGGTCCTCGTCGTCGACGACAACCGAGCCCTGGCCGAGAACCTCGGCGAGCTCCTGGGTGACGAGGGCCTCACCGTCGACGTGTGCATCTTCGGCGGCGACGCGCTGAGCCGAGCGAGAGCCCAGAACTTCGACGTCGCGGTCGTCGACGTGGGCCTCCCGGACGTGCTCGGGGTCGACCTCGTCGCGGACCTGCGGGCCCAGATGGCCGAGGGCGAGGTGATCCTGATGACCGGGGACGCCTCGCTCGACACCGCGATCGCGGCGGTGCAGCGGGGCGTCTTCGCCTACGTCCAGAAGCCCTTCGCGCCGGCCGACCTGCTGGCGCTGATCGAGCGCGCGCTCGGGCAAGTGCAGCTACGGCGGGAGCGTCGCGCGCTGCAGCACGAGCTGGCGGCGTCGGAGCGGCTCTACCGCGGGATCGTCGAGTCGGTCGACTCGCTGATCGTCGGCGTGCGCGGCGACGGCGCGGTCTACACGTGGAACCGCCGCGCGGCGGAGGTCACCGGGTACCAGCAGGAGGAGGTGCTCGGCCGCGACTTCATCGAGCTCTGCGTCGCCCCGGAGCACCGCGCCCGCTGCTACCACCTGCTCGCCGAGGCGGGGGCCGGGCGCCTCGCGGCCGAGGCGGAGTGCGGGGTGGTGCCGCGGAGCGGGCCGTCTCGGGTGGTCCGCTGGCAGATCCGGCCGCTCCTGCCGAGCGAGGAGCGCGAGGAGGTGCTCCTCCTCGTCGGAACCGACGTGACCGAGCGCCTCGCGCTCGAGCGCCGCGCCGCGGACGCCGAGGCGATGGCCTCGCTCGCGACCCTGACGACGGGCCTGGCCCACGAGATCCGCAACCCGCTCAACGCGGCGCTGCTGCAGATCGAGCTGCTCTCGCGCCTCGCGGGGCGGATCGAGGGCGCGTCTGCGACGCGCGTGGTCGAGTGCGCGCGCCTGGTGCAGGCGGAGATCCAGCGCCTCTCGCGCCTGCTCGAGGAGTTCCTCAGCCTGGCCCGGCCGCGCTCGCTCGCGCGCGCGCCGGTCGACGTCGGCGCGCTGTGCCAGGCGGTGGTGTCGATGCAACGCCTGGTGGCCGAGCAGGCGGGGGTGCAGCTCACGCTCGCGGTCGCGCCGAAGCTGCGGCGGGTGATGGGCGACCAGCCGCGCCTGACGCAGGTGCTCATCAACCTGGTGGTCAACGCGATCGACGCGATGCGCGACCGCCCCGGGGGGGAGATCGTGATCTCCGCGGAGCCCTGGGACGATCGGCGCAAGGTGCGGCTCTGCGTCGCCGACCAGGGACCCGGGGTCCCGGCCGAGGTCGCGGGCAAGATCTTCACGCCCTTCGTCAGCACCAAGGAGCGCGGCACCGGCCTCGGCCTGGCGATCGTCAAGCGGATCGTCGACCTGCACGGCGGCTCGGTCGCCTTGCTCCCGCGCCCGGGCGGAGGGACCATCGCGGAGGTCATCGTGGACGCGGGGTGAGCGTGCTCGGGAGGGTGCTGGTAGCGCTGTCTTTGGGGGCAGGTGCTCCGGGCGGGCGAGAGCCGAGCGGCCCGCTCGCGCCTGAGCCGGCGGAGACGGAGGCGGCGCAGCCGGCGCCAGTGGAGGCGGCGCCGGCGCCGGCGGAGGCGGCGCCCGCGGAGACGGCGTCAGTTCCCGTCGAGGCTCGGGAGGGTGCGCCTGCGGAGGCCGTGCCCGCGGACGTGGGGTCCGCGGCGGAGCCCCTGCCCGCGGCGTCCCCCGCAGCGGGCGAGCCGGTCGGGTCGCGTCCGTCCCCGGAGGCGCCCGTGGGGCGGCGGCGAGACACGCGTCAGTTCACCAACTTCTTCGGCGCGGGGGCGACGGCGCGGTGGGGGCGCCGGGAGTGGACGGATCTCGGGGGGGCGCGGGTGGCGGGCGGCGGGGGGGCGCTGCTCGGACGTCTCGCCGGGTACGCGTCGGCGACGCCGCGCTTCGGCCGAGGTCGCCGCCTCCTGACGCCGGAGCTCTTCGCGCTGGTCGAGCTCGGTGGCTCGGGCCTCCGCGACCCGGGGGAGTGGTGGAAGCGTGCCGGCGGCGTGGACGGCGGGGCCTCGGGTGTGCTGCGAATCGGGGTCGGGCGCGCCCTCTCGACCCGCGTGTCGCCCTACGGGAAGCTGCAGGTGGATCAGCGCTTCCTCGTGATGGGCCGTCCGCCTGCCGAGGGGAACCACCTGGTCGCGGCGCTCCGCGGCAGCGCGGGGCTGTTGGCCCACGCGCGGCGCGAGGTCGTGGTCGTGCTCGCCGGGGCCGCGCTCGACGGGGTGGTCGGGGCGCAGCGGCTGGGGACGCGGGTGCTGGTCGCGCAGGTGATGGCCGGGGCCGAGCTCGCGATCTACGCCCATCCGCTCCGGCACCTCGCGCTCGCGTGGACCCTCGACGTGCGGACCACGATCGCGGGCGAGCGGACGGGCGGGCGGAGGCTCGAGGGCCGGGCGACCTTCGACCTGATGGTCGGCCGATCGTCCGCGAGCCGGGTCGGCTACGCGTCGCTCCTGCTCGCCTACGGGCTGTCGCGGCTCTCGGGCGTCAGCATGGAGGGGGGCGCGGGGTGGCAACGGACCGGCCACACGATCTTGCTCGGCGCGGGGATCGCCCTCTCGCGCTGAGCTACAGTGACGTGCATGAGCAAGCGAGAGGTCGAGATGTCCGACGCCGAGTGGCGCGCGCGGCTGTCGCTGGAGCAGTACCGGGTGCTCCGCCAGGCCGGGACCGAGCGGGCCTTCACCGGGGCCTTCTGGGATCACCACGAGCCGGGGCGCTACCTGTGCGCGGGGTGCGGCGCCCTGCTCTTCGAGGCGGCGACGAAGTTCGACTCGGGCTGCGGCTGGCCGAGCTTCTTCGCGGCGCAGGACGCGGCGGCGATCGAGGAGCGCGTCGACAACAGCCACGGGATGCGGCGGATCGAGGTGCTCTGCCGCCGCTGCGGAGGGCACCTCGGGCACGTCTTCCCGGACGGCCCCCGGCCGACTGGGCTGCGCTACTGCATCAACTCGGCGAGCCTCCGCTTCGAGAAGAAGGCGTGAGGGGTCCGTCGATCTCGGTGTTCGGCGGCGGTCAGGGGGACGGGTTCGCGGGCGCCGGGGTGCCCCCGCTCGGGCCGGTGTTGAGGATCACCGGCAGGCCGTCCTTGCCGAGCGGGACGAAGAAGTAGGTCGGCGAGCGCTGGTCGAAGGCCTTGTACTGCAGGTAGCGCGGGGTCAGCGTGCGATTGACGGCCTCCTGCGCCTCGGCCTGGGCCTTGCCGCGGAGGACGATGCCGGCGGCGTCGCCCTCGGCGAGGATCCGGGTGGCGTCGCTGCGGCCCTGGGCGATCGTGCGGGCGATCTCGGCGTCGCGCTGGGCGACCTCGATCTCGTACTTCTTCTGCTCGGCCTGCTGCTTGGTGGCGATCTTGCCGGAGATCGCCTGGGTCACGGTGCCGTCGTAGTCGATGTGGTTGATGGCGATCTGATCGATCACGAGGTTGCGCTTCTCGACCATCGTCTGCAGCTTGGCCTTGACCTGCTGCTCGATGATCGCGCTCTCGCTGGCCAGGTCGTTGTGGAGGTGCTGGGAGAACTCGCCGCGGACGAGGGTGACGAAGGCCGGGCCGATGAACTCGTCATAATAGGCGGGGCCGATCTCGGTGTGCAGTTCGAAGAGCTTCTCGCGCAGCGGGTGGTAGGTCACCGTGACCGTCGCCGGCACGTGGAGGTTGTCCTTGGTGAGCACGTGGATCGTGGTCGTCTGGCTCTGGGTGGTGATGTCGTAGATCACCATCTTGTTCCACGCCCACAGCGGGTAGTAGCCCGGGCCGTAGATCGTGCGCCCGAAGGCCTCCTTGCGCAGCGCGCGGTACTTCAGGCCGGCGCTACCCGGCGCGATCGTGGCCCCGCAGGCGAGGCTGAGCAAGGCGGTTGAGGCGAGGGCGAGGCGTAACCAGCGCATGTCGGGAGCTCCGTCTGCAGCGTAGCGCATCGCCGAGGAGGCTTCCGTGAAGGCGCCATCATTCGCGCGGCGCAGCGAGCGTGGGGCGCTAGCGGCGGCCGCGTTCGCGGTAGAGGGCGCGGACGGCCTTGTGGTCGGCCTTGCGGGCGCGGGCGCGGGCGTGGGCGTCGCGCTCGCGGGCCAGGGCGGCGAGCTCCTGGACCAGCTTGTGGTAGCTGGCGAGGCGCTCGGGCTCGATGTCTCCGGCGGCGACCGCGGCCTGCACCGCGCAGCCGGGCTCGTGGGCGTGGGTGCAGTCGCGGAAGCGGCAGGCGTCTGCGCGGGCGGCGACCTCGGAGAAGGCCTCGGGCACGCTCTCGTCGGCGTTCCAGAGGCCGAGCTCCCGCATCCCCGGGGTGTCGATGACGAGCCCGCCGCGGGGGAGGACGATCAGCTCGCGGACGGTGGTGGTGTGGCGGCCCTTACCGTCCTCACGCAGCGCGCCGGTGTCTTGCCGCTCCTCGCCGAGCCAGCGGTTGATCAGGGTCGACTTGCCGACGCCGGAGGCGCCGATCAGCGCCGAGGTCCGCGGGCGGGCGACGTGGAGGTCGAGGCCATCGAGGCCGACGCCGGAGACGCTCGAGAGGACGTGGGTGGCGACGGTCCGCCCGGCGGCGACGCGGGCGAGGAGCGGCTCGATGAGGGCGAGCACCGGCGTTGGGTCGGGGCAGAGGTCCGCCTTGGTCAGGGCGAGGACCGGCTCGGCGCCGCTGGCGAGGGTGATCGTCAGGTAGCGCTCGAGGCGGCGCAGGTTGGGCGGCTGGTCGAGCGGGTGGACGATGAAGACGGCGTCGACGTTGGCGGCGACGATCTGCGGCGCAGCGGCGCGTCCGGCGGCGCGGCGGGTGAGGAGGGTCTTGCGGGGGAGGGCGGCGTGGAGGGTGGCCTGGCCGGTGTCGCCGAGGACGTCGAGCGCGACCCAGTCGCCGACCGCGGGGCGCACGAGCGGGCCCTGGGCGGCGGCGCGGCGGAGCTTGCCGGAGAGGTCGGCGCGCAGCTCGCCGCGGGCGGCGAGGACCACGTAGCCGCCGCGGTGCTCGGCGGCCACGCGCGCGGGCTCGCGGCCCTCGCCGCGGTGCTCGGCCCAGGCCGCCGCGGCGTGCTCGTCCCAGCCGTACGCCGCGAGGGGCGGCGCGACGCTCACGGCTTCTTGCCCATGTTGATGATCACCTTCTTCGAGCCGGTGTGGACGACCGGCCTGGGGTCGGCGAAGCGGCGAACGCAGGCGACGCCGCCTGAGAAGGAGCCGGCGCCCTCGTAGGTCGGCTCGATCAGGAGGCGGCCCGAGCGGTCGATGAAGCCCCACTTGTGGTTGATCCGCACGGCGGCGAGGCCCTCGCTGAAGCTGAGGGCGCTGTCGAAGCCGGGCTCGATGACGACGCGGCCCTCGCGGTCGATGAAGCCGGTGCGGGCGCCGATCCCGACCGGCGCGAGCCCCTCGGAGAAGGGGCCGGCGCGGAGGAAGCGGAAGTCGATCACGGTGGTCACCCCGAGC
>CAZMML010000044.1:0-11115 GCA_964567335.1 uncultured Nannocystis sp.
GAGCGGGCTTGACCGGGTTGCTGAGCACGGTGCCGTGGCCGAGCGGGAGCGCCTCGCCGACGAAAAAGCTGACCAGGCGCTGGCGCAGCGGGAGGTCGGGCTTGCCGTCGGCGCCGACGATGTCGCTGGCCTGGTTGATCTCGTGGCTCACGCCCGCGAAGCCCTGGTGCGCCCAGGTGTCGGCGTAGACGTGCATCGTGATCCCGAGCCGGTGCAGCGCCCAGGGCGCCCCTCGCATGCCGATGCAGGCCCGGATCATGTCCTGCGCGACCGGGCTGTCGGGGATCGTCTTGAGCTTCTCGATGAAGCTGCCGTGCGGGTTCATGCCGGCCGGCATGCCGCCGTTGCCGGGGAGGAAGTGGAAGGGGATCCACACATGATGGTTGGCGAGCGCCTCGAAGTTGCGGTAGTCGAGCATCTTATGGGCCGAACTGATCCGCGAGTACATGGCGCCGTTCTCGAACTCGATGACGCCGCTGTTGGTCGCGTCGTCGACGTACTGCGCCGCGGTCGCCACGACGCTCGCCTCCGGGTGCGTGAGGCCGGCGAGCCGCGCGACCACGTAGGTGACGCCGTGGTGGAAGTCGATCTGCATGACCCTGAGGGTAGCGGCGCGGAGCGGCAGGCAGCAAGGAGCGGACCCGTGCCCCGGGTCGTCCGCCGGCCCCTCCTCCCCGCGCTCGTCGCCCTGGCCGCCGCGAGCTGCTACCTCGGCGGCCCCGCGGGCGGGAGCGCCTCGACCACCTCGTCCACCTCTTCAACCTCCGCGGGGGGCGCGACCGAATCGACGGGCCCGGCCGGGAGCGACGCGAGCAGCAGCGGCCCGAGCGGCAGCTCCGACGCGGCGCCGACCTCCTCCGGGACGAGCGCTGGGACGAGCGCGGGGCCGCTGACCACCGGGGTCAGCAGCGAGGGGAGCGCGAGCACGGACGCGACGAGCGCCGGCACGAGCGCCGGCACTGGCCCGGGCGGCTGCGGCGGCGTCGACTACACCGGCTACTGCGAGGGCACCGTCCTGGTGTGGTGCGAGGACGACACCCTGAAGATGAAGGACTGCGCCGAGGACGGGAAGATCTGCGCCTACCAGGACGACGTGGTCGGGAACAACTGCGTGCCCGCGGGCGGCGGCGGCTTCGGCTACCCGGTCGGTGACCGGACGACCTCGCCGGCCGGCGGGTGGGTCGTGACGCAGGTGCTCGCCCACTACTACGACGCCTTCGGCGGCGGCCACCTCGCGCACGACATCGCGATCGGCGAGGACCAGACGAAGAACGCGCCGGTCTACTCGGTCGCCGACGGGACCGTCCTCTACGCCGGCCCCAACGCGAGCAGCTACGTCCACGTGGTGCTGATCGAGCACACCTACGAGGGCGGCAAGAAGATCTGCTCGTTCTACGGCCACCTCAACGCGCCCAGCGTCGCCGAGGGCCAGCAGGTCGCGCGCGGCGATCAGGTCGCCACGGTCCTCGACCAGC
Source organism: uncultured Nannocystis sp. (assembly GCA_964567335.1). Classification (GTDB taxonomy): domain Bacteria; phylum Myxococcota_A; class Polyangia; order Nannocystales; family Nannocystaceae; genus Nannocystis. The sequence continues at coordinate 1,476 of CAZMML010000044.1, forward strand.
AGGGCAACTCCCACCTGCACTACGTGCTCCTCGCCCCGGATCTCTGCGCCGCGTCCGCGGCCGCCAACGGGGCGCTGATCTGCGGCTACGACGGCACCCAGGGCTACAACGGCGTCGACGACCTGAGCAACGAGCCGGCCGTCTACACCGCGCTGCCGAACGTGTGCGGCAACGAGAACTACCCGGACGCGTTCTACTCCCCGACCAAATTCATCGACGCCCACCACTTCTGACGCGCGCCTCACGACGCGCGGCGCAGGTGAACGAAGAGCTCCTGCCCGTGGCGCACCAGCGTCGAGCCGCGCGCGGGCGCGAGCGTCAGCACCTCGAAGCGGCCGCCGAAGAGGGCCCGCACCTCGCCCTCGGTGGTCGTGAAGGGCGGGCCGCCCGGACGGCCGTGGGCGAAGAAGACGCCGACGAGCTCGCCGCCGGGGCGCAGCACGTCGGCGCAGACGTCGACGTAGGCCTCGCGCCGCGTCGGGTCGATCGCGCAGAAGCAGGTGTGCTCGACCACGAGGTCGTAGGTCGGGACCCGCGGGAGCGTGAAGAGATCGCGGACCTGGAAGTCGATCGCGAGCCCGGGCCCCGTCGCCGCGATCGCCTGGGCGATCGCCGTCGGCGCGAGGTCGATCGCGTCGACGCGCGCGCCGAGGCCCGCGAGCAGCCGCGCCTCGTGACCGCGGCCGCAGCCCGGCACGAGCGCGCGGCGGCCCGTGAGCGCCTTGCCCTCGAACCAGTCGGCCAGCGGCGGCGAGGCGCGGCCGAGCTCCCACCCGCCGAGGTCCGCTGCGAAGAGCGGGTCCCAGAAGGCGGCGTCGCTGGGGGTGGCGCCGGCCACATCGGGGCTGCGGACGTAGAGCTCGCCGCGGATCAGCCGCGCGAGCGGGGCGAGGTGATCGGCGAGCGCGGCGTAGTCGGCCGAGCGCCCGTCGAGCTGGACCTCGCGCCCGAACACGTCGACCCGCAGGAGCTCGGGCCGGCCCGGGAGCCGCGCCCACAGGGCAGAGGTCGCGGGCTCCAGCCGGGCGTACGCGGCGGCGTCGAGGACCCGCGGGTCGGCGCCGCGGCCGCTGACCACGACGGCGGAGATCGTGCGCTCGCGGGGACAGATCGAGAGCTCGCGGAGATCCATGGCCGGGAATTTCCCCGGTCTCGCCGCCCCCGGCAAGCGCTATCCTCCGCGGCATGGACGAGCTCCGGGCCCTGCTCCGCCGGCTGTGGGACGACTACGCCGCGATCTGCCCGCAGGCGGCGGCGATCCACGCGCTGCTCGAGGCGGAGGGGGAGGTGATCGTCAACGACCACATCGCCCTGCGCACCTGGGACGACCCGCGGGTCAGCGCCCAGGTCCTCGCGCGGCCCTTCGTCCGGGCGGGCTACCGCGAGGCGGGGCGCTACCGCTTCGTCGAGAAGCGCCTGCGGGCCCGCCACTACGAGCACGCCGACCCATCGCTGCCGCTGGTCTTCATCAGCGAGCTCGCGCTCGCCGAGTTCTCACCCGACCTCGCCGCCACGGTCGCGGACCTCCTCGAGCAGGTGCCCGCGGAGACGCTCGCGGCGCCCGATCTGCCGGCGAGGCGCCGACCCTGGGCGGTGAGCTCCGTCCAGGTCGAGGCGCTGCGGCGCGAGTCCGAGTACGCCGCCTGGCTCGCCGCCTTCGGCTGGCGCGCCAACCACTTCACGATCTCGGTGCAGGCGCTCCGCCGCTACGGCGCGCTGGAGCCGCTGCTCGCGCTGCTCAAGGCGCGCGGCTTCGCGATCAGCGCGGCCGGCGGGGAGATCAAGGGCTCGCCGGCGCAGGGGCTCGAGCAGGCGTCGACGCTGGCGAGCAGCGTGGAGGTCGAGCTCAGCGACGGGCCGCGGACCCTGCCCGGCTGCTACTACGAGTTCGCGCGCCGCTACCCGGGCCCGGACGGGCGCCTCTTCCGCGGCTTCATCGAGGGGTCCGCGGACCGGATCTTCGAGAGCACCGACGCCCGGCCGCTCAGCGCCGGCTGATCCGCCCCATCGCGTAGGCGACGCCGCTCTGCAGCGTCCCCAGGGTCCGGAGCTGCGAGAGGTCGATCCCGAGGTCGACGAGGGTCTGCGAGACCTCGGGACGCACCCCGGTCAGGATCGCCTCGGCGCCGAGCAGCCGGACGGCCCGCGCCGATCCGAGGAGCGTGTCGGCGACGTGGGTGTCGACGGTAGGCACGCCGGTGACGTCGAGGATCACGAAGCGCGCCCGCAGCCGCGAGATCTCGGTCAACAAGGTCTCGGTGATCCGGGCCGCGCGCGCCGAGTCGATCGAGCCGATCAGCGGCATGACGAGGACCCCCGCCGCGACCGGGATCAGCGGCGTCGAGAGCTCCTCGAGCGCGCGCGCCTGGGCGTCGATCACCTGCCGGTGCAGCGTCGCCCGCTCGAGCTCGCTGCGGCGGAGGTCGGTGATGTCGTTGATCAGGCCGCAGATCGCGGTGGGGTCGCCGTTCTCGTCGCGGAGCGGGAACTTGAGGGTCCAGAAGAGCCGCGTGGCGCTCGGTCCGACGCCAGCGTCCTCGCGCGTGAGCGGCGTCGGGCTGGCGAGCACCGCCTCGTCGTGCCGCCGGAGGTCGGCCGCGATCTCCGCGCCGAAGAGGGTCGTGTCGTCGAGGCCGAGCACCTCCGCGGGCGCGCGGCCGAGGACCTGCGCGAAGGCCTGGTTGGCGTAGACGTAGCGGCCGCGGAGGTCCTTGGCGAAGATCCCCAGCGGCGAGCGGTCGCTCAGCGCCTGCATGAGCTGCTGGTCGCGCCGCAGCGTCTCCTCTTCGGTGACGTCGCGGACCTCGCAGTAGACCAGATAGATCGAGCCGTCCTCGTCAGCCAGCACCGAGTTGAACCACTGGCAGGTGATCAGCGCGCCGTCCTTCCGGACGTTGAGGTTCCGGCTGTGGCGAATCTGACCACTCACCAGGGCTTCGAAGATCGCGTCGACGTGCGCGCGCGCCTGCGGCGGCACGATCGCGGCGAAGTGCTCGCCGAGGATCTCCGCCGCCGGCCAGCCGAAGACCACCTCGGCCTGGCGGTTCCAGCCGACGATCCGGCCGCGGGTGTCGAGCTCGATCAGCGCGAGCGACGAGCTGTCCTTGAGCTGCTTGTTGCGCCGCAGCACACGCGCGAGCTCGCGCCGGAGGTCCTCGTCACTCATGCGGGCCGCCAGGATCTCGCAAGCACAGGCGGGCGCGCAAGGGGTGCCGGGGCGCGGCCGCGACCGCGCCTGTGGTAGATGTGCGCTGTGACGATCGCCGCCGTCGACGTCGACTACCGCAGCGACCAGGCCGTCGCAGCGTGTCTGACCTTTCAGGCCTGGCCTGATGGTCAGGCAACGGCGTCGTGGACCCGAACCCTCCCGGCCGCGGCGGAGTACCGCCCAGGCTCGTTCTACACGCGGGAGCTCCCCTGCCTGCTCGCGGCGCTGGAGCCCTGCGGGCCGCTCGAGGCGGTGCTGGTCGACGGCTTCGTGTGGCTCGGCGAGGGGCGCCCGGGGCTCGGCGCCCGGCTCGACGAGGCGCTCGGGGGCGCCTGCCCCGTCGTGGGGGTTGCGAAGAACCCCTTCCGCGGCGCGCCGGCGGCGGCGATCGTCCGGGGCGGGAGCGCGCGTCCGCTCTACATCACCGCCGTCGGCCTCGAGACGGCGGACGCCGCCGCGCGGATCGAGTCGATGCACGGCCCGCACCGGATCCCGACCCTGCTCAAGGCGGTCGACCGCCTCTGCCGCGACGGGTAGCGCTCAGCTCACCTGACGGGTGCGACCCTGCCAGTAGGGCGCGCGCAGCTTGAACTTCTGCAGCTTGCCGGTCGCCGTGCGCGCGAGCTCGTCGCGGAGCTCGACCGAGGTCGGACACTTGAAGTGCGCGAGGCGCTGCCGACAGTGAGCGATCAGCTCGGCCTCGCTGGCGCTCTGGCCGGCCGCCAGGACCACCAGCGCCTTCACGGTCTCGCCCCACTTCTCGTCGGGCACGCCGATCACCGCGGCCTCGGCGACCGCGGGGTGCGAGCAGAGCGCGTCCTCGACCTCGATCGACGAGACGTTCTCGCCCCCGCTGATGATCACGTCCTTCTTGCGGTCGGAGATCCCGAGGTAACCCTCCTCGTCGATGTGGCCGCCGTCGCCGGTGTGGAACCAGCCCTCCGCGAGGGCTCCGGTCGTGGCGGCGTCGTCCTCCCAGTACCCCGCGAGGACGACGTTGCTGCGGGCGAGGATCTCGCCCTGATCGTCGACGCGGAGGTCGACCCCGAGCGCAGGGGCGCCCGCGCGCGCGCGCCGCGCCGCGCGCGCGCGCGGCGAGAGCTCGTCCCACTCGGCGCGCCGGCGGTTGATCGTCAGCAGCGGCGAGGTCTCGGTGAGGCCGTAGATCTGGATGAACTCCCAGCCGAGCTCCGTCTCCACCCGCTCGACCGTCCGCGTCGGCGGCGGCGCGCCCGCGCATACGACCCGCACCCGACCCCGGCCGGGGATCGGCCCCTCCCAGCGCTGCGCCGCGTCGAGGATCGCGTGGTAGACCGCCGGCGCCCCGCACATCAGGGTGACGCCGTGGGCCTCGACGCGGCGCAGGATCTCCGCCCCGTCGACCTTACGCAGCACGACCTGGCGCGCGCCGAGCCCGGCCAGCGCGAAGGGCATCCCCCAACCGTTGCAGTGGAACATCGGCAGGGTGTGGAGGTACACGTCGCGGTCGCTCACCCCGGTGTGCAGCGCGAAGGTGGTCGCGTTGATCCACAGGTTGCGGTGCGTGAGCTGGACCCCCTTCGGCCGCGCGGTGGTCCCGCTCGTGTAGTTGATCGTCGCGGTGGCGCCCTCGTCCGCCGCCCACGGCGCCGGCGCCTCCCCGAAGCGGTAGAGGAGCGCGTCGGAGTCGGCGCCCAGGACCATGCGCCGGGCGCACGTGACGCCCGCGAGCGAGGCGTCGAGCTCGGGGTCGACGAGGAGCAGCGAGGCCCCCGAGTGCTCGACGATGTACCCGATCTCCTGCGGCCCGAGGCGGAAGTTGATCGGCACCAGCGCCCTCCCGTGGCCGGCGACGCCGAAGAACGCGACGAGGAGGCGCGCCGCGTTGTGCGAGACGATCGCCACCCGCTCGCCGAAGCCGACCCCGAGCGCGTCGAGGCCGGCGGCCTGGGCCCGCGCGAGCTCGCCGACGCGGGCGTAGGTCAGCGCGCCGAGCGACGCGGCGGGCTGATGCGGCTCATCAACGACGCCGACTCGGGCCCCATAGACCCGCTCGGCGCGGCGCATGAAGTCGAGGATCGTGAGGGGGACAAGCATCGGCCGGGGCTCCTCGGCCGACAGGATCGCACACTTCCCGGGCGACGGGCGACCGGGTCACGGCGACGCCGAGCCCTCACCAGCGCTCACCGCCAGGGCCTGACGGCGAGCGGCGTCCACCGAGTCCTCAGCTCTTCGGCTTCTCCTGCGCCATCTGCTTCTTCATGCGCTCGCCGATCTGCTCGGGGGGCACGTCCTCCTTGTGCGTGGCGACGCCCCAGGCGTAGCCGGCGGGGTCGAGGACGAGGCCGTAGCGGTCACCCCAGAACATGTCGGTGACGGGCATGAGCGGCTTGCCGCCCGCGGCCTGGGCCTTGGCGAACACGCCGTCGACGTCGGTCACGTAGTAGTGGAGGGTCAGCGCGGAGCCGCCGAGGTCGGTCGCCGACTTGCCGCCCATCTCGGGGAAGGCGTCGCTGATCATCAGCGCGGTGTCGCCGATCTGGACCTCGGCGTGCATGATGCGCTTGCCGTCCATCGCCGGCATGCGCATCTTCTCGACCGCGCCGAAGGCGGCCTTGTAGAAGTCGATCGTGGCCGCGGCGTTGGCGACCGTGAGGCCGATGGTGACCTTGTGGTACTCCTTCGGCTCCTTGTTGGTGGCGGGGGTGCCGGCGATCTTCTTCCACGCGGGCTCACCCTTCTTCGGCTTCTTGCCCTTCGGCGGCGGCTGCATCGCCAGCTTGCCGCGCTCCGCCATCTGCTCGGGGGTGAGCTCCTCGAGGTGGCTGGCGACCGCCCAGCGGTGGCCGAAGGGATCGATCACGGTGCCCCAGCGGTCCCCCCAGAACTGGTCCTCGAGCGGCATGTCGACCTTGGCGCCGGCGGCGGTGAGGCCCGCGACGGCCGCGTCCGCGTCCGCGGTGTAGACCATCAGCGTGGCCGAGGTCCCGCCGAGGAGCAGCGGCGACTTCATGCCCTCCGCGGGGTTCTCCTCCTCGATCATGATCAGCGAGTCGCCGATCTTGATCTCGGCGTGCATGGTCTTCCCGTCCGGCCCGGCCATCGAGTAGACCTTCTGGGCGCCGAGCCCCTTGGTGTAGAAGTCGACCGCGGCGTCGACGCCCTTGACGACGATCTGCGGGGTGATCGCGAAGAAGCCGTCCGGGATCGGCTTGGCCGGGGGCTTGACCGGCTCGGGCGCGGGCGCGGGCGCGGGCGCGGGCGCGGGCTCGGGCGTCGCGGTGTCCGTCTTGGGCGTCGCGGTGCAGGCGAGCGGCGCGAGGACCAGCGCGAGGAAGAAAGACTTGGTCGTGGTCGTGGTCTTCTTGGTCATGGGGGCGCGGAGACTGGCAAAGACGGGCGAAATTGTCCAGGCCCACGCCAGGCCCTACCACGTGCAAAATTCAGCCCTTTTGAGCCCCCGCGTGGGGGGGATGAGCCACGACCGGACTCACTCCTTCATCTTGATCCCGAGCCGCTTGCACGCGTCTTCCCACCCATTGCCATCCTCGCAGCCCTTGGTCCAGATCTGCTTGGCCTTGGCCTCGTCCTTCGCGACGCCCCGCCCGTCGCGGTAGAGGTCTCCGAGCCGCGTGCAGGCCTCCACATCGTCGTCCTCACACCCGCGCGTGGCCCAGCGGAAGGCCTCCTGCTCCTTGCCGACCTTGAGCGCGGTGCGGGCGGCGTCGTTGCAGTAGATCGCCTCCATCAGGCAGGCCGAGCGGTCGGCCGCGTAGGCCCCGGCGGGGTCCTTCGCCAGGCCGTACTTGCCCGCCGCGAGGGTCCGCCCGACCTCGTAGCACATGTCGGCGCTGCCGCCCCGGCACGAGCGCTGCAGCAGCTCGAGGCCCTTGTTGGCGTCCTGCTTCACGGTGTCGCCCTTGAAGAGCATGTAGGCGATCGAGAAGCAGGAGTCGGGGTCCCCGAGCGAACAGCCGCGCTCGTAGTTCTTCACCGCGACCTGCTTGTCGGGCATCTTGTAGCCGTCGCCGTCGACCAGCGTGCCGGCGCCGTAACAGCCCTGGCCGCTGCCCATCACGCACGCGCGGTTGAAGAGCTTCAGCGCCTCACGGTTGGCCTGCAGCGCCGCGGGCGTCTCGTCGAAGTCGACCAACACCCAGGCGTAGGCGGTGCACGCGTCGGCGACCTCGCCCTCGCAGCCCTTCTTGAAGAAGGGCGTCGCCTGCTTGCTCTTCTGCTGCTTCTGCAGCAGCACGCCGTAGTTGTAGCAGGACTGCGCGCTCCCCTTGCCGCACTGCGCCTCGCACTCGGCGGCGTCGCTCGGGTCGCAGAGGTACGCCTGCGAGGGGTCCTTGCTGCAGAGCTCGCCCTCGAACTTATAGCCCGGGGGGCACGGGTTCTCCTGCGCGACCGCATCCTTCTTCTTGTCGCCCTTGTCGCCCTTGTCGCCCTTGGCCGTCTTGTCGCCGATCGGCGGCGCGCCGAGGATCGGCACCAGCTCGACCCGGACCGGCGTGCGGCACTCGCCCGGCGGGCCGCTCGCGTCCGGCGTCGAGCTGCGGCACGCCTCGAGCGAGCCGTCGTTGCTCATCGCCTTGCGCTCCGAGGCGCTCTTCGCCTCCGCCCCGTACTGGAAGACCTCGGCGACGACCGCGACCTTGCCGACCGAGCCGGTCACCATCGAGAAGGCGCCGAGGGTCGCGTTCTGGACGAAGTGCGTCGCGTCGCCGCAGCCGTCGCCGAGCTCCTCGCGCAGCAGCTTGCCGACGGCCGTCGAGCTGCGCCCGACCAACACGAGCGCGAGGTCGATGCTGCGCCCGCTCTGCAGCTCGCCGCTGAGCTTGGCCTTGCTCAAGGGGAGGTTGGCGCTGAGCTCGTCGGCGCTGGTGATCTGGACGACCTGCTCCTTGCGGCTGACGCCGGCGTAGTCGTAGACGCCGGGGATCTTGCAGTTGCTGAGCACGCGGAGGTTGGCGCAGTCGTAGCGGACCGCGACGACGCCCGACTTCATGCCGGCCTCGAGGTCGACCCGCGACTCGGGGTCGAGGTCGACGATCAAGGGGCGGGCGTACTTCGCCTCCCCGGCGCACTCGACCCCGCCGCCCCCGCCGCCCCCGAGGGCGCCCGTCGCGGTGTGGTCCTTGGGGCGCACGGTCTCCCCGACCTTGCCCCCGCACGACGACGCGGCGAGCGCCGCAGCTACCGACAACATCCCCGACCATCGCATGGGCTCGCGATATCCCGCCCACCGCCGCCTGTCCAGCCTCCGCGAGCGCGCGGCCGGAGCTCACGCGAGGCGCGAGCTGATCCGAAAGACATGTCCGTCCGGGTGCGCGAGCCGCAGCTCCCGCTCCCCCCATGGCTGATCGCGCGGCGGCGCGAGCACCAGGTGTCCGGCCGCGAGCGCCCGCTCGTGCATCGCGTCGACGTCCTCGGGCCGCGCGAGCGACCAGTAGGTCCAGAACGCCCCGCCCCGCTCCGCGCCAGCCTCGGGCGCACGGGCGCGCCCCCCCTGCCCGCGCTCGCACAGGAAGAGCTGACCCCGCCCGGCGCGCAGGACCGCGAACACGCCCGCCCACGCGTCGGTGCGCTCCTGCGGCCGGACGCGCGTCCCCGCGTCCGTGTAGCCGTGGGCGAAGGACCAGCCGAGCGCCTCGAACCAGCGCACGCTCGCGGCGACGCTGCTCACGCTCAGGATCGGCGTAGCGACCAAGCCGACGGCGGGCTCCGCCTCTTGAGGCCCGGTGAAGCCGAGGGGCTCATCTTCGTCGGCATCATCCTCCTCGGCCGTGAAGGCCTGGGCGAGCTCCGCGCCGACGACCTCATCGTCGAAGGGCACCTCAACGACCTGGGGGGCGACGCGAGGCGTCGCTGTGTCGCCCTCGCCCAGCAGGCGCCGCAGGACCGCGAGCGCGCCCTCGGCCTCGTCACGGCCGACGAACACCCGGCTCCGCGCGAGCTCCCGCCCGTTGCGCGCGCGGACGAGGATCGCCGCGCCGCCCTCCGCCGCGACGATCGACAGGCCCTGCTCGCCGACGACGCGGCGGAGCGCCGCCAAACCGAGGTCCCGCTGGCGCGGGGAGGCGTAGCCCCGCGAGGCGAGCAGGGCCCGACCCGATTCGTCGTTGACGCGGAAGCTCCAGCGCCCTTCGACGCCGTCGAGCAGCTCGAGCCCCGGCGGACCGACGCGCTCGTCGGGCCCCGGCTCCCCGGCCTCGACCGCCCGCGGCGCCGCGGGCTCCCGCCGCGCGAGCTCCTCGGCGGCGACCCGGACGAGGAGCTCGATCGCGGCGTCTCGCGCCTTCCCCGAGGGGAAGGTCCGGCCGCGCGCGAGCTCCCGCCCGTTGCGCGCGACGAGCACGAAGCCGTTGCGCCCGCGCGCGTCCTCGCGGCGGTAGAGCCGCGGGTCGACCGCCGCGCGGAGGATCGCGTCGAGCGCCTGGTCGCGTGCCC
>CAZMML010000045.1:0-11049 GCA_964567335.1 uncultured Nannocystis sp.
GGTCCTCGAGGCGCTCGCCTCCGTCATGAAGCCGCGCGATCAAGGCGGCCCACGCCGCCCTGCTCTTCCGCCTCGACCGCGACGGCCTGATCCGCGTCGAGCCCTCGCGCACCAACGGTGACCATGTCCGCGACCTCGCGCCGCAGCCCGAGCTGCGCGCCCAGGTCCGCGACGTCGTCCGCGACGTCGAGCAGGTCCAATTCGGCAGCGCCGCCGCCACCAGCTCGCTCTTCGACCGGATCTTCGCCAAGGCGTCCGCGATCGCCAGCCGCGGCGGGCCCGCGCTCCTGCTCTTCGCCCTCCTGTCCGGCTGCCCGCTCGGCAAGCCGGCCCCCTGGGGCGACTCGCCCTCCGGCGCCAACGCGCTGATCGAGCTCGCCAAGACCTACCACATGGACGTCGGCTTCCGCGCCAGGCGCCTCGCCAAGCTCGAGGAGGGCGACGAGGGCCCGAGCACCCTCGTGCTCCTCCACGACATCGAGGCCCCGACCGAGGAGGTCTGGCGGCGCGTGCGCGACTGGGTGCGCGGCGGCCGGCACCTGATCCTCGCCGGCGCCCCGCTCCCGAGCTGGGTCGACGCCCGCTACGGCGTCGCGAGCGGGGAAGCCCGCCTCGTCCCCGGGTCCGACGCGGACGAGCTGCCGCTCCTCGGCGTCCCCCGCGGCTTCGTCAGCCCTGACCTGCACAGCGTCGAGCCCGGCTTCGGCTGGTCGACCTTCGTCGCCCGCCCCGGCGGCGCCGCCTACGCCGTGCAGCACAAGGAGGGCGAGGGCCTCATCACCGTCCTCGCCGACGACCGGATCTTCACCAACGTCGGCCTCACCGTCGGCGACAACCCCGCGCTCTCGCTCGCGCTCCTCTCGCTCGCCGAGGGCCGGGTCGAGCTGGTCGACGGCCTCCTCGACTGGGGCGCCGACAACCCCGCGCAGGCGGTTCAACAGCTGAAGCTCCTCCCCGTCGTGCTGCAGCTCCTCCTGCTCGCGCTGGTCTTCTACATCTGGCGCGGGGTCCGCTTCGGCCGCCCGCGCGACCCGGTCGCGCGCTCGCGGCGGCGCTTCTCGGAGCACGTCCAGGCGCTCGGCCTGCAGTACGCCCGCGCCCGCGCCACCCGCCACGCCGCCGCCCAGTACGCGGCCTGGGCGCTCGACCGCCTCCGCGACCGCGTCCACACCGGCGGCGCCAGCGGCCTCTACGGCGTCGCGCAGGCGATCGCCGCCCGCACCGGCGACGACGAGACCAAGATCTACCAGACCCTCCTCGAGGCGACCTCGCTCCGCGAGGGCGCCCCCGGGGAGAGCCTCGCCCGCGGCCGCAGGTCCGAAGCGACCGCGGGCGACCTCAAGTTAATGCAGGAGCTCGCGCGGCTGCTCCGCGCGGCAGGAGGCCACACGTGAATCCACAGAACTTCGCAGCCCTGTGCAAGCGGATCCGCGAGCAGGTCGGGCGCGTCCTGCTCGGTCAGGACGAGATCGTCGACAGCGTCCTGATCGGCGTGCTCGCTCGCGGCCACGTCCTCATCGAGGGCGTGCCCGGGCTCGGCAAGACCCTCCTCGTCCGCGCGCTCGCCAAGGTGCTCGGCTGCCAGGCCAAGCGGATCCAGTTCACCCCCGACCTGATGCCGAGCGACGTCACCGGCGGCAACGTCTTCAACCAGCGCACGCAGCAGTTCGAGTTCATGCCGGGGCCGGTCTTCACCCAGCTCCTGCTCGCCGACGAGATCAACCGCGCCCCGGCCAAGACCCAGTCGGCCCTGCTCGAGGCGATGGCCGACCGCAGCGTCAGCACCGACGGTCAGACCCGGACCCTCCCGCAGCCCTTCTTCGTCATGGCGACCCAGAACCCGGTCGAGTCGCAGGGCACCTACCCGCTCCCCGAGGCCCAGCTCGACCGCTTCCTCCTCAAGATCGACGTCTCCCACCCGACCCGCGAGGTCGAGAAGCGCCTCCTCCAGAACGTCGTCCGCGGCTGCGACGCCGCCTCCCTCGAGGCCGCCGGCCTCGAGCAGATCGTCACCGCCGCCCAACTCGTCGCCATGCAGACCGAGCTCCAGGAGGTCCGCGTCACCGAGGACATCCTCGACTACATCACCGACATCGTCGGCCGCACCCGCACCCACCGCTCCGTCTTCCTCGGCGCCTCGCCGCGCGCCTCGATCGCCCTCCTCTCCGCCGGCCGCGCCCGCGCCGCCAGCGAGGCCCGCGACTTCGTGATCCCCGACGACATCAAGGCGCTCGCCCCCGGCGTCCTCCGCCACCGCCTCGTGCTCCACCCCGACGCCGAGTTCGAGGGCATCACCGCCGACGACTGCGTCCAGAACGTCCTCGCCGAGGCCCGCGTCCCCAAGTCCGCCGGCTGACCCAGGAGCCCCGTGATCCCCTCGCGCCTGCTCGTGCTCCTGCTGCTCGCGCCGCTGGTCGTCAGCGTCGCCGGGCTCGCCGCGCCCGAGCTCCTGTGGCCGATGATCGCGCTCGACCTCGCGCTCGTCGTCGCCGCCCTCCTCGACGCCCTCCTCGCCGCCCGCCCGCTCGTCGAGCTGCGCCGGGTCAGCCGCGAGGTCCTCTCGATCGGCCGCGCCAACCCCGTCTCGATCGAGGTCCGCTCGCGCGCGCGCCGCCGCCTGCGCGTGCAGCTCGGCGACGACCTCTTCGACCACGCCTCCTCGCCCGACCTGCCCCTGGCCCTCGACCTCGCCCCCGGCCAGCGCGCCGCCGCGACCTACCGCCTGATCCCGCGGCGCCGCGGCACCTTCGCCCTCGGCGACCTCAGCGCCCGCTACCCCTCGCCGCTCGGCCTGTGGATCCGCCAGGTCCGCGCGCCCGCGCGGCAGGAGCTGCGGATCTACCCCGACGTCCAGTCGGTCCGCGACTACGAGCTCCTCGCCCGCCGCAACCAGGACGCCGCCACCCGGGCGATCCAGCGCCGCGGCGGCGAGTCCGAGTTCGAGGCCCTGCGCGAGTACCAGCGCGACGACGAGTACCGCCGCATCGACTGGAAGGCGACCGCCCGGCGGCACAAGCTGATCGCCCGCCAGTACCAGCTCGAGCGCGACCAGAGCGTCGTCTTCATGCTCGACACCGGCCGCCTCATGAGCGTGATCAGCGACGAGCTCACGCTCTTCGACCACGCGCTCAACGCCACCCTCATGCTGACCTACGTCGCCAGCCGCGGCGGTGACCAGGTCGGCCTCCTGACCTTCGCCGAGCGCGTCCACACCTACCTCGCGCCCGGCCCCGGCAAGACCGCCTCCGGGCGGGTGATCCGGGCGCTCTTCGCCGTCGAGCCGGCCCTGGTCGAGACCGACTTCGAGGGCGCCTTCCGCCAGCTCGGCCCGCGCCTGCGCAAGCGCAGCCTGGTCGTGATCTTCACCCAGGTGATCGACCAGCACGCCGCCCAGGCGCTGACCCGCCTCGCCCGCGGCCTCCTGCCGCGCCACCTGCCGCTGATCGTCCTCCTCCGCGACGCCAGCGTCGAGGCCCTGGTCCACGTCCCCGAGGGCCGCCTCGGCGTCACCGACGCCGCGCCCTTCGTCGCCGCCGCCGCCGCCGAGGCGCTCGGCTGGCGCGACCGCCTGATCCGCGACCTCCGCCGCGGCGGCGCCCTCGTCCTCGACGTCCTCCCGCGCGAGCTCTCGCCCGCGCTCATCAACCGCTACCTCGAGGTCAAGGCCCGCCACCTCCTGTGACGCGCACGGGCCTCAGAAGCACGCGTAGACCTCTTGCCCGTTGTCCCCGCCCTGGAAGCGGACCTGCATCGTGCACACGCCGCCGCCGGCGCAGGGCATGTCGACCTCGGCCGCGGTGCACGGCGCGTGGCAGGTCCGGTCACCCTCGCCCTCGCTGCAGGACACCTCCCCGCCCGGGGCCGGCGAGCAGATGTAGTCGAAGTCGCAGAGCTCTTCGCCCTCGCACTCGCTGTCCTCGCAGCACGCGTGCTCGCCCGCGCGGCAGCGCTCGACCGGGCTCGGCCCCTCATCCTTGGGACAGGCGACGAGGACGAAGAGGCCGACGACGAGCGCGCGCTTCATGGCGCCCCTTCTTACCAGGCCTCCACTCGCGGCGCGAGACGTGGGGCGGCGTCGGCCCTCGCACAGCCGTGCAGCTGGAGGGCCTCGAGGTCCTCGAGGTGCGGCGAGTCGGCGAGGGCGGGGGAGCGCCCGCGGGGCGGGGCCGTCCAGGCGGTCGCCGAGGAGCTCGAGGCCGGCGAGGTGCTCGGCCCGCCCCGTCGGCGCCTGCGCGCGACGTCGAGGGCTGCGCCCCACGCCGCCAAGTCGCGGTCACGCTAGGATCGGCCCCGCGTGCTCGACCTCTCCGAACTGCTCGAGCGGGCGAGCGCTGGGTCCGCCTCGCTCGCGCTCTGGCGTCGGCTCACCCTCGCGATCGACCCCCTCGCGGGCGCCGACCTCGCGCGCACGATCGACGCCCTCGACGCCGCATGCGAGCGCTGGCCCGACGCCCTGCGCCTCGCCCCGGGCCGCTGGCTCCGCGACCGCATCGAGGGTCGCCCGCAGCCTCGCCTCCGGCTCGCCCGGGCCCTCGACCTCACCCTCCAGGGCCCTCTCTCCGGCGACCGCCTCGCGTGGACCGACGCGCCCGAGCTCGCCCGCGCGACGATCCTCCGCGTCTTCGACGACCAACTGGACGACGCCGGCCTCGCCCGCTGGATCGAGGGGCCCAGCAACCCGCGCCCCCGCGAGCTCGCGCTCGCCTCGGGCCTGGCCGACGTCTCGGCGCGCCGGATCGTCGCCGACCCGCGCGCCCGCCACCTCGAGCGCCTCGCCCTCTTCCGCGGCGCGCTCGGCCCCGCCGGCCTCCAGGCGCTCCTCGCCGCCCCGCCGCCCCGCCTGCGGCGCCTGCTGCTCGGCCGCAACCTGTTCGGAGAGCCAGGCGCTCGCGCGCTCGCCGGACCGACCGCCCTCGCCCACCTCGAGCTCCTCGACCTCGACTGCAACCGCCTGGACGGCCCCGCCCTGCGGGCGCTCGCCCGCGCCCCGCTGCTCGCCGGGGTCCGCGTCCTCAACCTCAGCAACAACCCGATCGGCGCCGAGGGCTGCGCCGCCCTCGCCGACTCCCCGCACCTCGGGCGCCTCGAGGTCCTCTACCTCCACGGCTGCGCGCTCGACGACGCCGCCCTCGCGCCGCTCCTCGCCGCCCCCTGGATCTCCGGCCTCAAGAACCTGGCCCTCAGCGACAACGCCCTCACCCGCGCCGCGGTCGACCGCATCGCCGGACGTCTCGACCTCGGGCTCGACGAGCTCGACCTCTGCCACAACCACTTCGACCCGCAGGACGCCGCCGCGCGCCTGCACGCCGCGCCGCACACGGCCCGCCTCCGCCGCCTCTGCCTCTGACCGGAGCCTCGCATGTCCTTCATCGACTACGCCGCCCGCGAGCTGAACCTCAAGGTCTCCTTCTACGGCCCCGGCCTGAGCGGCAAGACCAGCAACCTCCAGCACATCTACTACCGCACCCCGCCGGAGACGCGCTCCCAGCTCGTCTCCCTCTCGACCGAGACCGAGCGGACCCTCTCCTTCAGCTTCGTCCCGCAGACCCTCGCCGAGGTCCGCGGCCTGCGCTGCCGCTTCCACCTCTACACCGTCCCCGGCCCGGTCTTCTACGACACCTCGCGGATCCTCGTGCTGCGCGGCGCCGACGCCCTCGTCTTCGTCGCCGACAGCCAGCGGGCCCGCGCCGACGCCAACGTCGAGTCGCTCGAGAACCTCGAGACCAACCTGGCGGTCCACGGCCGGAGCCTCGCCGACACCCCGCTGATCCTCCAGTACAACAAGCGCGACCTCCCCGACGTGTCGTCCGTCGCGGAGCTCGACGCCCTCCTGAACCCCGCGGGCCGCGAGCGCTTCGAGGCCGTCGCCTCTCACGGCACGGGCGTCTTCGACACCCTCAAGGCCGCGTGCAAGCGGGCGCTCGCCCCGCTCAAGTGACCCGCTCGGCGCGCCCCTGCGACCACCCGTGGAACGCAGACTCCCCGCGGCGACGGGGCCCGAGCGAGGTCGTCCGCGGTCGGGTCGTTCCACGCGGGCGGGACGCTCAGGGCCCAGATCTCACCGGCGGTGCTGCGCAGCGACATCCTCCGCCCGGACGCGACGCGCGCCGCAGGGACATGGCGTCGGGCCGCAGGCACCAAGCGCCGACTCCGGGTCGCGCCCGCGACCCGCGAGGGTCCTGCTATCCTGCCGGCAGCGGGACCCAGCTCGTGGCGCCAAGCGGACAAGAGGAGGTCGCGCGCTCCGCCCCGGGCGGCGGAGCGACGATGGCAGGACGACGACGCGCGGCGATGCGGGAGCTCGCCCGCTGGCGCGGAGATCTCGAGCCGCTGCTCACGACGGCGGCGACTCCAGTCGCGTGGGACGCGGTCGTGGCGAGCTTCGACGCGCTCCTCCCCCTCACGCCGGATCCAGGGTGGCGGGCGCCGACCATGCGGGCCTTCTCGCTCGGCGGCGCCGTCTACATCGCCGTGTACAAGGCGATGGCGGCGGTCGGGTCCGACGCGGCCGCCGCGTGGTCGCTGTGCGAGGCGGCGACCCGCTCCCACTTCGCCAGGATGAAGGGGCTCGCGCGCGTGGCCGCCTCGCGGGGCATGTTCTCCTGGGCGATGCGGGCGCTCACCCGCTCGCTCGACGCGCGCAGCCGCAGCGCGCCGGTCGGCGGATGGGTCGCTCGCTTCGTCGACGGCGACGCGGCGCCCGACTACGGCGTCGACTACCAGCGCTGCGCCATCCACGAGCTGGCCGTGGCCGTCGGCGCGGCCGAGTTCGCGCCCTTCATCTGCAACTCCGACGCGATCGGCAGCGAGGTCTTCGGCTGGGGCCTCACCCGGACCGAGACGCTCGCGCAGGGCGGACGTCGCTGCGACTTCCGCTTCAGCCGGGGCGGTCCCACCCGGGTCCGCCTGCACGTGGTGCGCTGAGTCCCGGACACGCCGACGTGCGCCGCGACCTCCCGGCGCACGAGCGGCTCGACGTCCGCGACGACGCGACGCGCTCGCGCTGCGCCCACGAGCGCCGGGGTGCGCGCCGCTCCCGTGTCGTGCCGCGGACGGCGCTGTGGTAGCGTCGCCCGATGCGCCCCTTCATCGTCCTCTGCGCCGTGGCGCTCACCGCTTGCCCCGCGGAGCCGGGCGAGAGCACCTCTGGCACCGCGGCCTCGTCGACCGACGCGACCTCGACCACCAGCACGTCCGCCTCCACGAGCGGGCCTGGGTCGAGCTCCGATCCCACCGGGCCGGACACCGCCGACGCCACGGGCACGAGCACCACGGAGCCCGCCACCAGCACCAGCGCGACGACCACCACGACCACCACGACCACCACGACCACCGCCTCGACCTCCGGCGACCCCCCGCCGCCGGTCGGCTGCACCCCCGAGGCCGTGATGCTCGTCGATCTCGTCAACGCCTACCGCGCCGGCAACGGCCTGCCCGCGGTCCCCGCCTCGCCCTCGCTCTGCATCGTCGGGCAGACCCACGTCCAGGATCTCGCGGACAACGCCCCGCACACCCAGCCCGGCGGCTGCAACCTCCACTCGTGGTCGAACGCCGGCTCCTGGACGCCCTGCTGCTACACCCCGGACCACGCCCAGGCGATGTGCATGTGGATCAAGCCGCAGGAGCTCACCGAGTACCCCGGCTACGGCTATGAGAACGCCGCCCAGGCCGGCGGCATGATCACCCCCGAGATGGCCCTCGCCGCGTGGCAGGGCAGCCCGGCGCACAACGAGGTGATCCTCAACCAGGGGATCTGGGCCTCGCACCCCTGGGGGGCCGTCGGCGCCGGGCTCCACCAGGGCTTCGCGGTGCTCTGGTTCGGCGAGGAGCCCGACCCCGCCGGCTGAGCCTCGTCGCAGGCGAGGTCGGCGGCGAGCGCGACGCGGCGCGCAGACCGCCCGCGCGCCTCGCCGCGTTCAGGTCGTCACTCGCAGGGGCAGATCGAGCGGCGGCCGTTGCTGCAGGGCTGGCCGAGCTGATCCATGTTGGCGACGTGGTTCGCCGGGCAGCCGCTGAAGGTCGAGCAGAGGAGCGGCCCGATGAAGAGCTGGTTGGTGTGGTTGCCCAAGTTGTCCTCCGCGCAGGCGTAGGTGTAGTTGGCCATGCTCACGCCGCCCGGCACGCTGAGCGCGGTGGCGATGTTCTGGCACTCGCCCGCGGTGTCCTGCGCGTTGAACCACTTGGTCTTGTCGGCGACCGCGTTCAGCCCGTACACCTGGCACACGGCCTGACAGGCCTGGCCGCAGGCCGCGGGGTTGTAGCACCACAGGAGGCCGTTGGCCTGCTTGCAGGCGATCCCGCAGCCGGGGTCGCAGCCGTCGTTGGGCAGGTTGTTGCCGTCGTCGCAGGTCTCGCCGATGCTGGGCTGGAGGAACCCGTCCCCGCACGCGGGCGCCTTGCACAGGGTCGTGCAGGTGTCGGTGTTGACGTTGTTGCCGTCGTCGCACGCCTCGGGCGCCTGGACGAAGCCGTCCCCGCACGCCGCGTTCTTGCAGGCGTTGGTGCACGCGTCGTTGTTCGACATGTTGCCGTCGTCGCACTGCTCGCCCGGCCCGACCAGCGCGTCGCCGCACACCGCGTTCTTGCACGCCAGCGTGCAGGCGCCGCTGTTGCTGTTGTTCATGCCCTGGTCGCACTCCTCGCCGGGCTGGACGAAGCCGTCCCCGCAGGTCGCCTGCTTGCACACGTTCGTGCAGCCGTCGGCGTTGGACATGTTGCCGTCGTCGCACGCCTCGCCCGGCCCGACGAAGCCGTCTCCGCAGTAGTTGAGGCTGCAGTCGGCCTTGCACGCCTTGTCGTTGCCGTTGTTCGGGCCCTCGTCGCACTGCTCGACGCCGTCCTGCACGAGGCCGTCGCCGCACGCCGCGCTCTTGCACCCGAGCGTGCACTCGCCCGTGTCGCTGTTGCCGCCGCCGAGGTCGCACTCCTCCATCAGGCTCGCCTGCACGAAGCCGTCGCCGCACACGGGCGCCTTGCACACGTCCGTGCAGCCGTCGTCGTTGTCGCCGTCCTTGCCGTCGTCGCAGGTCTCGCCCGGGTCGACCACCGAGTTCCCGCAGCCCTCGAGCTTGCACGCCGGGGAGCAGCCGTCGCCCGCCTCCATGTTCCCGTCGTCGCACTCCTCGTCCGGGCCCTTGTCGACGTCGCCGCATACGTTGAGAAGACAGCTCGCGTTGCACACCTGCCCCGCGCCGTTGCTGGCCCCCTGGTCGCACTCCTCGACCCCCGTGAACACGAAGCCGTCGCCGCAGAAGTTGTCCTGGCACTGGAGCGTGCAGGCGTCGTTGTCGCTGTTGTCGGGCCCGAGGTCGCAGGCCTCGCCGTCCTGGACGAAGCCGTCGCCGCACGCCGGGAGAGTGCAGGCGTCGGTGCACCCGTCGGTGTTGTCCGCGTTGCCGTCGTCGCACGCCTCGGTCGGCGCGACCACGCCGTCGCCGCAGGTCGCCAGCGCGCACGCGTTCGTGCACTCGTCGTCGTCGACCGTGTTGCCGTCGTCGCAGCCCTCGCCGGGGCCGACCGCCCCGTCGCCGCAGACGTTGTCGGTGCAGTCCGACTTGCAGCTCTGGGTTTCCCCGTTCATCGCGCCGTTGTCGCACTCCTCGCCAGGTCCAAGGTCGCCGTCGCCGCAGGCGTTGGCCATACAATCGGCGCTACACACCTGGCCCGGCCCGTTGTTCGGGCCATCGTCGCAGTCCTCCCCTGGATCGACAACGCCGTCGCCGCACGCGCCGGTCGTCCCGGTCGTCGGCTGACCCGTCGAGGTGGTCGCCTCGGTCGTTCCGGTCGCCTCGGTCAGTCCGGTCGTCCCGGTCCCGCCGACCCCCGAATCGCTGCATCCCGGGCCCGCCACGACCACGCCGAGCAAAGGAAGAACGCCAAGCCACCTCATCCGCCGCATCCACCACCTCCAGACCGAGACCCTACGCCCGGACGCCGGGGCTCACAAGCGATCGTCTCAACGGCCGAGGAGCCGCCGGAAGAGCCCGCGAGGCGCCGGCTCCACGGCCAGGCGGAGCTCGTCGCTCTCGACGCGGCCGCGGAACTCGCGGGGGTCCGGGACGTGCTGCGTGAAGCCGTGCGCCGGCGGTGCCGCGAAGACCAGCGTCACTCCGTACTCGCCCGCCGTGAGCGCGTAGGACCAGCCGATCGACGCCGCCTGCCCGGCGGGCTGGGTACACTGCAGGGGCTCCGCGCGCGCGAACTCCTCGCCCGGCCCGAGGATCGCAAGGTCCTCGCCGACGCCGCAGGGCAGCACAGGTCCCGGCCCCGGCGCGACCACGCGGCCCTCCGCGTCGCGCACCCGCATCGTCCGGTGCCACCAGAACGCGAGCGTCAACGGCGCATCGCCCACGTTGCGATAGATCCCGGTCAACGTGATCGCCTCGCCCTCACGAACCCGCGGCCGATCACAGCGGAGCCTGATCTCCAGCATGACCGCGATCGTACCAGCGGGCCGGAGATGTCGCGCGGGCTCTGAGCCCCGCGCGCACGCGCCCGCCCCCGCGCACGCACCGGTCCGCGGCCCGGCCCCGGCTCGGCGACCGATCTGCTAGCCCTTGGGGGCCGGCGGACGCACCGGCGGGCGCTCGGGTAGACGCGGCGAGTCGCCCCCGAGGTGATCCCGCAGCGACTTCGACAGGTCGACGCCGGTCGCGGCCTTGATCTGCTCGTTGGCGTCGACGAGGCGGGCGCCGAGCGGCCGCCCCTCGGCCCCGCCTGGCACCTGGGGCAGGATCGTCAGGCGGTCGATCTTCAGCTCGCCGATCGTCCCGGCGAGGCTGTGGAAGAGCGGCACGAGCTTCTGCATCAAGAGCACGTCGCGCGCCGAGGCGCCGCCCTTGTGGTAGCTGGCGCTGATCTGGGCCAGGACCTGCGCGGTCGCCCGGCCCTGCTCGATGATCTTCGCCGCGTTGCCCTTGGCGTTCTCCTCCGCCTGCCGCCGCGTCGCGTCCGCCGGCGCGATGATGTCGGCCTGGAGCTGCCGCCGCACCTGCTCGATCCGGGCGTCCTGCATGCTCACCTCGCCGCGGGCCTGGGCGATCAGCGCCT
>CAZMML010000046.1:0-11048 GCA_964567335.1 uncultured Nannocystis sp.
CCCTGCCCCTCGCCGCGGACCCTCGGCGTCGACGCGATCGACCCCGTCGCCTACTTCAGCGAGGACAGCGCCTGGGTCGTCGGCAGCGCCAAGCACCAGCTCGTCCGCTGGAGCGCGCGCACGGGCGAGGTCGACCGCCTCCTCGCGCTCGACCCCCGCAGCAAGGTCCACTCCCTCGCCTGCGACGCCCGCGGCCTCCGCGTCGCCGCCCTCGGCGCCGACTACCCCGGCGGCCTCATGCTCGCGCCCTGGGACAGCGCCCGCGTGTGGGACCTCGACGCCGGCCGCGAGGTCGCCCGCTTCCCGCTCGACGACCTCTATGACGACATGATCGAGCTCTCCCCGGCCGGCGACCGCCTCACCTACGGCCCGGTCGACGCCCGCCGCGTCGCCGACCTCCCGCCCCGCCCGGACGCCCCCGTCCCCGCCGAGCGCCCCGACCCCCTGGTCCCGCACTACGACGACGACGCACTCACGATCAGCCGCGGCGGCGCGGTGCTCCTTCAGGTCCCCGGCGCCATGTCCTTCGCGTCCTGTCCCTTCACGCGCACCTTCGCGGTCGGCCACCCGGACCGCCGCGTCGAGCTGCGCGCGGAGGACGGCGCCCTCGGCCCCGTCCTCCGCGTCCCCGCCGCCCCCACCGTCCTCGCGTTCGCCCCCGACGGCCGCGCCCTCGCGGTCGGCAGCCGCGAAGGCATCGTCCGCGCCTACCCGCTCTGAGCGGTCCTCCCGGGCGTTCTTCCGCGAACGCGGGCCCCTCCCGGGACCGGCCCATCTCTATACGCCGAGCGCACCTTTGCAGTAGGATCGCGCGGTTTCGCCATGCACCACCCAGCTCGTCGCCGTATTCCCTCCCTCCGCCTCCGCCGCCGCAGCTTCCTCGGCGCCGTCCTCGCCGGCGGCGCCGTCGTTGCCGTCGGCTGCCGCCCCCCCGACGAGGCCGCCGAGGGCCCGGGCGTCTCGATCCCCGAGGTCCGGGAGGGCGAGGACATCTTCGCCTATCTCGAGCGCACCCGCGGCGGCTACGACCTCGACGCCCACAAGGCGATCCTCGGCGCCGCGAACGACTACAAGGAGGGCGACGAGGCGCTCGGGATCCACGCCGCCGACGAGGCCTCCCGCGAGAACGCCCGGATCCTCCTCAGCAACACCCTGATCGCCGACCTGCGCGCCCACCCGCTCCACGACGACGCCGTCTACGCGCTGACCGAGTCCGTGCTCGACCCCGCGGCGCTGGCCGAGGCCGAGGCGATGACGATGGGCGAGCTGCGCGAGCTCCTGCTGACCGGCGACGAGGCCGCGATCAAGGCGATCATGCCCGGGCTCAGCAGCGACGTGATCGGATCCGTCGTCAAGCTGATGACCAACGACGAGCTGATCGCCGCCGGCCAGAAGGTCTATAACCCCCTACCCGGCTCCACCGTCGGCGCGCGCGGCTACATGGGCGCACGGATCCAGCCGAACTCGCCGACCGACAACGTCGACGACATCGTCTGGCAGGTCTTCTGCGGCTTCGCCTACGCGGTCGGCGACGTCGTCCTCGGCACCAACCCCGTCTCGAGCGAGGTCGCCAGCGTCCTCGCCATCGAGCTCGCCCTCAAGGACGTCCTGGCGACCTTCGAGCTCCAGGACACCCTGCCCCACTGCGTCCTCGCCCACATCGACGTCCAGGCCGAGGTCGAGGCCCAGAGCCCCGGCTCCACCGCGCTGTGGTTCCAGAGCCTCGGCTCCACCGTCGACGCCAACGCCACCTTCGACGTCAGCGTCGAGAAGATGCTCGCCCACGCGAGCAAGCGCGGCGGCCGCTACGGCCTCTACTTCGAGACCGGCCAGGGCGCCGACGCGACCAACGGGCACGGCGCCGGCTTCGACATGGTGATCCACGAGTCGCGCAAGTACGGCTTCGCCCGCGCGCTGCGGGTGAAGGTCGGCGAGGCGCAGGCCGCCGCCGGCAACCCGGTCGACCCCTGGGTCCACCTCAACGACGTCGCCGGCTTCATCGGCCCCGAGGTCTTCCGCACCCGCGATCAGCTCGTCCGCTGCTGCCTCGAGGACACCGTCATGGGCAAGCTGCACGGCCTGCCGATCGGCCTCGACATCTGCTCCACCTTGCACATGGAGGTCGACCTCGACGACCTCGACTGGTGCATCGACCAGATCATGCCGGTCGGCCCCGCCTACCTGATGGGCCTGCCGACCAAGAACGACCCGATGCTCTCGTACCTCACCACCGCCTTCCAGGACCACGTGCGGGTGCGCGACAAGTTCGGCTACAAGGTCGCCGACGCGATGTGGACCTTCTTCCAGTCGCTGGAGGTCATCGACGCCGAGGGCCGGCCCACCGAGCACTTCGGCGACCCGACCTGGGTCTACCTCAAGTACCGCCGCGCCAAGTCCGACACCCGCCCCGACGCCGAGATCCTCGCCGAGGGCGAGCTCAAGATCGCCGAGTGCGAGGCCCGCGGCGTCTTCATCGCCCGCGGCCACGGCGCCGCCGCCTGGGACCTCGACCCCGCCCTCGACAAGAAGGTCCGCGCCCTCTACGAGGACGCCAAGAAGTCGATCTGGGCCGAGCTCCCGCCCGACTTCCCCGGCACCCTCCCCTCCGCGCTCGCCGCGGTCACCCGCTCCAAGGACCGCGAGGACTACATCCTCCACCCGCCGACCGGCGAGGTCCTCGACGACGAGAGCGTGAAGGCGATCCTCGGCCTCGCCCGCGAGCACGCCGGCGAGTACGACGTCCAGCTCGTGATCTCCGACGGCCTCGACGCCCTCGCCCTCACCGACCCCGGCCACCTGGAGCCCTACCTCAACGCGGTCCGCCCCGCCCTCACCGCCGCCGGCTACAAGGTCGCCCCCGAGCACATCGTCCTGACCACCGGCCGCGTCCGCGCCGGCTACCAGATCGGCGAGCTCCTCTACGCCGAGCTCCCGGCCGCCTCGCACCGCGCGATCGTCCACCTCATCGGCGAGCGCCCGGGCTCGGGCCACCGCGCCTACTCCGTCTACATCACCGCCCCCCCCGCGTCGGTCTGGGCCGAGGCCGGCAAGGTCGACCACGACATCACCAAGGTGATCTCGGGCATCGCCGACACCGCCCTCGACCCCGCCCTCGCCGCCGCCCAGACGGTCGACCTGCTCGGCCAACTCGTCGCCTAGCGCCTCCGCCGCGACGGGTCGATCCGCGACGAACGGGGCCCGAAGACGGTCCCCCGCGTTGTCCGGGCGGACCCGTGCATGCACGGGTGTCCGTCACCAAGGATCCGCATGTGAAACCAGGAGCCCGCCGGCCGCGGGCTCCTCGGCCACACTCATCGAAGCCCGTCTACGCGGCCGAGCGGCCGCCGCGGATGTGGCGGATGATCTCGTCGCCGAACTCGCTGCACTTCTTGAGCGTCGCGCCTTCCATCATGCGGTGGAAGTCGTAGGTGACGGTCTTCGCCGCGATCGCGCGCTCGACCCCGTGGATGATCAGGTCGGCGGCCTCGTTCCAGCCCATGTAGCGGAGCATCATCTCGCCGGAGAGGATCACCGAGCCGGGGTTGACCTTGTCCTGGCCCGCGTACTTCGGCGCGGTCCCGTGGGTCGCCTCGAAGATCGCGTGGCCGGTGACGTAGTTGATGTTGCCGCCGGGGGCGATGCCGATCCCGCCGACCTGGGCGGCGAGCGCGTCGGAGATGTAGTCGCCGTTGAGGTTGAGGGTGGCGACGACCGAGTACTCGTCGGGGCGGGTCAGGATCTGCTGCAGGAACGCGTCCGCGATCGCGTCCTTGATCACCAGGCGGTGGCCCTCGCGCTGGATCACCTGCCAGGGCCCGCCGTCGAGGTCGACCGCGCCGTACTCGCGCTTGGCCAGGGCGTAGCCCCAGTCGCGGAAGCCGCCCTCGGTGAACTTCATGATGTTGCCCTTGTGGACCAGCGTGAGGCTCGGCAGCTTGTTCTGCAGCGCGTGGTTGAGGGCGGCGCGGACGAGGCGCTCAGTGCCCTCGATCGACACCGGCTTGATGCCGAAGCCCGCCGTCTCGGGGAAGCGCACCTTGGCGAAGAGCTTGGGGAAGGCCTCCGAGAAGAGCGCCTTGAACTTCGCCGCGTCCGGCGTGCCCTGCTGGAACTCGATGCCCGCGTAGATGTCCTCCGTGTTCTCGCGGAAGATCACCATGTCGGTCTTCTCGGGGTGCTTTACGGGGCTCGGCACGCCCGCGAAGTAGCGGACCGGGCGCAGGCACACGTAGAGGTCGAGCATCTGCCGCAGCGCGACGTTGAGGCTGCGGATCCCGCCGCCGACCGGGGTGGTCAGCGGGCCCTTGATCCCGACCAGGTACGCGCGGAAGCGCGTCAGCGTCTCGGCGGGGAGCCAGTGGCCGGTCTGCTTGAAGGCCTTCTCGCCGGCGTGGACCTCGAGCCACTCGATCTTGCGCGCGCCGCCGTCGGCGCGCTCGACCGCGGCGTCGAACACGCGCACCGAAGCGGCCCAGATGTCGGGGCCCGTGCCGTCGCCCTCGATGAAGGGGATGATGGGGTTGCTGGGGACGTGGAGCCCCTGCGGGGACATCGTGATCGCTTCGGCCATGCGGCCGGGGAAGCTATCACGGGCCCGGCGCTGGCATCAAGGACGGCGCGCCGGGGCCCTCACCGGGGCCACAGGCGCCTCGGCCGGCGGGGGCTCGCCGGCCGCCGCGGCCCCGGCCGCGACCTCGCCGGCCGCTCGCTCGACCTTGAACTCCTTCCCGTCGAAGGTGACGGTGATCCGCTCGAACTTCACCGCGCGGCCGATCGTGTGGCCCTGGTGGCGGACGATAAGCTCGGGCGCGCCGCCGGCGGGGAGCTGCAGGGCGTAGAGGCCGGTCGCGCCGCCGTCCGCGACCTCGCCCGCGAGGCTCGCCTCCGGGTCGGCGGGCGCGAGCGTGAGGCGCGAGCCGAGGTCCTCCCAGACCACGATGGGCCACGCGCCGGGGCCGCTGAAGAGCTGCAGGCGCCCGAGCTCGCGGGCGACGCTCGCCGCGGGCGCGGCCGCCGTGGGCTCGGCCAGCAGACGCGCGAGCAGCAGCGCCGCGCGCAGGCGCGCGAAGCGGCGCGGGTCGTCGGCGCCCGGGCGGCCCTCGCCGGCCGCGACCTTCCGCAGCAGGCGGAGCGCCTCGTCGACGCGCCCCGCCCCCGCGGCCGCGCGCGCGAGGCGGATCGCCGCGCCCTGGTCGTCCGGACGCAGCGCCGCGAGGTCCTCGTACTGGCGGTAGGCCGGCTCGTACCAGCCGTGGCGGAGGAAGATGTCGCCGAGCAGCGCCCGGCTCTGCGGGTTCTCCGGGTCGAACTCGACGATCTCGGAGAAGATCCGCTGGGCCTGCTCGATCTGGCCGTGGGCGACGAAGACCTCGCCGATCTGCTGCGCGAGCGTCGGCGTCATCAGCCCCTGCTCGCGCAGCGCGCGCTCGCGGGCGAGCGCCTCGTCCAGCTTGCCCTGCTCGGAGAGCAGGCGGATCAGCCGCGCCTCGCCCTGCGGGTCGCCGGGGCTGCGCTGCAGCGCCGCCTGCACGAGCTGCAGCCGCCGCGTCGGCGCCTCGGGCCCGACCAGCAGCGCGAGCTGGCGGTCGACGTCGGTCCAGTCGACCCCCGCGCCGAACATCGCCCGCTCGACCGCGCCGATCAGCGACTGGTCGACCAGGCGCCGCAGCAGCCCGCGCGCGAGGTAGGCGCGCGCGTCGGGGTCGCCGGCGAAGTGCGCCAGCAGCAGCGTGATGTCGGCCTCCGAGTTCGCGCGCGCGTGCAGGAGCTGCAGGAACACCCGCTGGTCCCGCCACCCGGTGATCTCGCAGCTCCCCGCGGCGGCCTCGTAGCTGTTGAGCGCGGAGAACATGTCCGTACGTTCATCCAGCCGCTTCTGCCACAAGATCTTGCGGTGCGCGAGGCTGCGGGCGGCCGCGTCGGAGCAGGGCAGCTTCAGCCCGCGCGGCACCGGCGAGACCGGCGCCCGATAACCGGCCCCGCGCCGGTCCTCGTCGCGGCCGTCCTTGACGCCGTCCTTGTCGCCGAGGTCCCCGCGGAAGCGGCCGCTGCCCGCGCTGGCCGGCGGGGACTTGGCCGCCGGACGCCCCCCGGCGGCGGGCGGCGCGTCTGCCTTGGCGCGATCGAGCCCGGGGATCAGGTCGGGCGCCTTCTCCGCCTCCTCGACCGAATTTACGTCCATCGGCGGCGGCGGCGGCTCCGGCTTGGACGGCTCCATCGGCTTGTCCTCCGTGCGGACGTTGCTCGCCGACCCGGAGGTCGTCGTCGCCGGCGCGGTGGCGCCGGGCTGGACCGGCTGCGCCTGCTGGACCGGCGCAGGCGGCGGCATCGGCGTGCTGGTCGGGGCCGGGCCGCGCTCGGCCCGCGCCTCGGCGTAGTCGGGGCTCGCGCGCCCGCAGCCGATCGGCGCCGTCGCGGCCGCGACCAGCATCGACATCACGGTCACGTCGCGCCGCTCCTGCTCCTTGAGCCAGCTCGCGTCGGCCGTCAGGCGCAGCCCGCCGAGGTCGCGGCGGCGGCGGAGGATCCCCTGCTGCGCGTAGGCGGCCTCGCTGTCGAGCGCGAGGAAGGAGGTGAAGGGCGTCATCAGCCCGTACTCGAGGCCGAGCGCGAGGATCTTGCCGCGCACCGCCTCGACGCCGCGGCCGTCGCCGAGCAGGCGCTCGACGTAGGCGCTGGCCCACAGGCGCGGGACCAGGCGGTCGAGCGGGCCGTCCTCGTGGACCAGCGGGTACTCCTTCTCGAAGGCCTCGCCGCCGAGGCGGCCGCGCAGCTTGACCGACTTCGGCAGGTCGTGGTGGGTGCGCGCCAGCAGGACCAGCTCCTGCCCGCGCGAGAGCTTGCCGCCCGCGCTGACGAACACGTCGTCGAGCCCCTCGCCGAGGCCGAGCTCGAGGTCGGTGATCGTCGGCGTCTTCAGCGCCCCGGAGAGCTCGAGCGCGCGGACCACCGCCTGCTCGGGGCCCTCGACGCGGAGCGCCTCGCCGCCGCCGACGCGGGCGAGGCGGGCGAGCATCGCCGCGTCGATCTCCGCGCCGACCCCGACCGTGAAGAGGCGGGCGCGCGAGCCGGTCATCGAGCGCCGCAGCCGCTCGGCCAGCGCCTCGCCGCCGCGCTCGCCCGAGGTCGCCATGCCGTCGCCGACGTAGACGATCGCCGGCTGCTCGAGCCCGTGCACCCGCGCGAGCGCCTGCTCGAAGATCGCCCCGAGGTCGGTCGCCCCGCCGGTCGCGTGCTCGCTGACCTTCTCGAGCGCGCCGCTGATCGCGTCGCCGGTCGCCTCGGCGAGCCCGGCGTCGGGGTAGAGCACCGTCGCGGCGACGTCGGCGCTCATCACCGCGAACTTGTCGCCGGCCGAGAGGCTGCGCAGCAGCGCCTCGGCGACCGCCAGCTTGGTCTGCTGCTCCGACGGGTCGCCCGCCGCCGAGGTGTCGACGACGACCACCACGTCGCCGCGCGGCGCCGGCAGCTTGGCGAAGTCCTGGTCGGGCGCGAAGCGGACCATGAGGTAGCTGGCCTGGTCGCCGCCCGCGCTGAAGCGGTTGTAGCGCAGCGGGACGCGGGCCTCGCCGGAGCGGCGCGTCAGCTCGAGCTCGAAGTCGGCGCGCGGCGTGTAGCCCGAGCGGCGCATCGTCACCACGCGGTTGTCGGGCGAGACCTTGGCCTCGCCGAGGGTCGCCAGGTCGTACTTCTTCTCGAGGCCGCCGCGGAGCTGGACCTCGAGCGAGAACTCCTCGATCGTCGCCGCGTCGCGCCCGCGCGGCGCCGCCAGCGGGTAGCGGAAGCGCAGCTTCCCCTCGCTCTCGGTCAGGAGCTGCTGGTAGCGGAGCACGATCCGCCGCTCGCCCGCGGGCGGCACCGGGAAGATCCGCGCCCGCACCGTGCGCTCGTCGATCCACTCGAGCAGCGCGGGATCGTTGTCGCGGCGCACCGCCGCCTCGTAGGTCGCGGCGGCCTTCTTGCGCTCGACGATCTCGCCCTCGACGAGCTGCCCGTTCGTCTCGAGCGCGAAGCTGACGAGCTGCGCGTCGTCCGGGACCGTGAACCAGTACCAGCCCTCGACCGGCGTCCCCGAGGGGTTGAAGAAGCGCTGGTCGACCAGCGTCTCCGCCAGCTCGCCCTCGACCGCGACCTTCACCGTCTGCCGCTGGATCGAGAGCGGCAGCGCCGGCGCCCCCGGCGGCCCCGAGCGGTCGACCGCGTAGAGCGCCCCGGACCCCGCGCCCGCCCGCAGCCCGCCGCCGCCGCGGTCGCCCATGCCGCCCGTCCAGTCCTCCCAGAACGCCACCGGCTCGACCTTCGGCGCCGCGCCCGCCCGCGAGGTCGCCTGCTCGCCCGCCTTGACCTCGGCGCGCCCGCCCGCGGCGCTGACCACCGCGAGCCCCTCGGCGACGTAGACCTGGGCCTCGCCGGCCTTGAACGCGAGGCTCGCGCCGCCGTCGGAGAGCGACACCTCGACGTCGCCGATCGTGTGGGCGACGCCCTTCTGGCCCTCCTCGAGCGGCGGCGCCTCGATCCACAGCTGGCCCTCCTTGAGCACGACGCCGCCGGCGATCGTCACCTTGGTCCCGTCGCGCAGGAAGATCCGCGAGCCGTCGGCGAGCCGCACCAGCGCCCGCGCGCCTGGCCCCGTGGACAGCTCCGCCGTCTCCGGCAGGGGCGTGCGCGAGAGCAGCCGCTGCGCGCCGGACGCCGTCGTCAGCAGCACCTCGCCCGAGGCCAGCTCGAGGCTGGCCCCGAGGCGCTCGGTCTTCACCGGCGGCGGCTTCTTCCACGGCTGCACGATCGCCACCGCGATCGCCGTCGATCCGACGAGGAGCAGCGCCCCGAGCCCGAGCCAGCGCCTGCGGCGCGAACTACTCTTCACGGTGTCTCCGGCCATCGCGGCGAGGATAGCGGCCGGCCAGCGCGCGCGGGGGATCCATTTGCGCCCCCAGCGCAGCGCGACGGCGCCCTCAGGGACCGTCTTGTCGGGCGCTGCGGCCGGGGCTCTCCTCGAGCGCGTGCCGCTCGCCGCCGAGGACGACCTCCCGGGCCCCGCCCAGCTCGACGCGCTCATCGCCCTCCTGCCCGGGCTCGCCGGGCCCGAGGCCCGCGGCTCCTTCTTCGCCGATCCGCCGATCGTCCGCCGCCTGCTCGACGCCTTCGACCGCCACGGCTTCGTCCTCGCCTTCGACTGGCCCGCGTGGCACGCCGAGGCGGCTCGCTACCGCCGCGAGCCCGCGGCGCTGGCGAGCGCCCCGCTGCGCGACCTGTGCCGGCTGATCACCACCCTCGTCCGCGCCGACCGCTTCGCCCGCGGCGCCTTCGCCGAGGCGCTCGAGTCGGGCCTGGTCGCGGCGATCCTCCGCCGCCTCCAGACGCTGCGCGACGAGGCGCCGAAATAACCGGGCCGCGCCGCGCGTCCCCCGGGCATGCGCCTCTCCCTCGCCCTCGCGCTCGCGCTCGCGGCCGCCCCCGCGCGGGCCGAGACCTCAGCCGAGCGCTTCGCCGCCGCCGCGCGGGTCCTCGCGGGGGACCCTGACGCCGGCCCGCTCACCAACGGCCTCCACTACTACGCCTCCAACGAGCGCGACCTCCACCTCGTCGCGGACGCGGTGAAGGGCCGGGGCGGCGCGCTCGTGGCGGTCGCGGCGGACCCGGCCTACGTGCTCGCCGGGTGGGCCGCTCCCGAGGCGATCGTCCTCATCGACCTCGACCCGGCGATCGTCGCGCTCCACCGCGTCTACGCCGCCTTCTTCGCCGCGGCCGCGGACCCCGCGGCGTTCCGGCGCCTGTGGACGCCGGAGGGCGCCGACGAGGCGCGCGCGCTGCTGCGGGACGCGCCCGACCTCCAGGCGATCTACGACGACGCGAGCCCGGCGGTCACCCGCCGCTGGGCCGAGCTCGACCGACGCATGGGAGACACCCCCTGGCTGCTCTCCGACCCGGCGCAGTACCGCCGCGTCGCCGGCCTCGCGCGCTCGGGACGCGTCCAAGCCTTTCGCGGCGACTTCACCCGCGACGGCGCCGTGCGAGCGGTGGGCGAGGCGCTGCGGGCCGCCGGGCTCGAGGTCGGCCTGCTCTACCTCTCGAACATCGAGCAGTACTTCCTCTACACGCCGGAGTACCGGGCCAACGTCCGCGCGCTCCCGCTGGACGGCGCGCTCGTGCTTCGCACCCTCCCCGGCCGCCCCGCCGGCTTCGAGTACATCCTTCAAGAGGGCGCCCACTTCGAGCGCTGGGCGCAGAGCCCCAAGGTCCGCTCGGTCTACCGGATCCGCGGCTTCGTCAAGGGCGAGCACCTCGTCGCGCGCACCGTCTTCACGATCGATCCCTCGCGCGAGCCCCCCTGAGGCGATACCCTCGCGCGATGCGGATCTTATTCGTCGAAGATCACGAGGTCTTCGCCCGCACCGCCGCCGCGGAGCTGCTCGGCGGCCACGAGGTGACCTTCGCGGCCGACCTGCGGAGCGGCGCGGCGCTCCTCGCCGCGGGGTCCTTCGACGTGCTCCTCCTCGATCACGACCTGCCCGACGGCACTGGCGTCGAGCTGGTCGCGCCGGCCCGACGCGCCGGCGTCGAGGTGATCGCGGCCTCGGGCCTCGAGGCCAACAACGCGGCGCTCCTCGCCGCCGGGGCCGCGCTCGCCTGCCGCAAGGACAGGTTCGGCGAGCTGCCGGCGCTGCTCGCGTGGCTCGGCGGCGGCGGCGTCGACGTCCTCGCCGCGGCGCTCAGCGGCCTCTCGACGCTGCCGATGATCCAGCGCCTGCGCGAGATCACCGGCGTCGGCCTGCAGGACGCGGTTTGGATCGTCGAGGCGATGCGCGAAGACCGGCCCCTCGGACACCTCACACGCGCGCGCGCGCGCCAGCTCGAGGCGCCGCGGCGCGCGGGCGGGTGGTGGAGCCACTTCTTCGCCGACGCGCTGCGCGCGGATCGCCCCTGGCTGACCCTCGTCCGCGGGCGCGACGGGGAGGGCCCCGCGGACCCCGGCGTCGTCTACTACTGGTCGCTCGCGGAGCCGCCGCCCGACGCCGACGTGTGGCTCCGCGAGTCCTCCGGGGTCG
>CAZMML010000047.1:0-11001 GCA_964567335.1 uncultured Nannocystis sp.
CGTGGATCTTCATGGCGAAGCGAGAGATCGCGGCGTTCGGCGGCATGTCGATCTCGAAGCGCCCCTCGATCTGCCGGTCGTTCGGGTTCTCGAAGACGAGGTGCATCTCGGTGAACGCCAGCGGCGCCTCCACCACCCCGCGGGCCTTCAACGACACGAGCTTCAGCCCCGTACCGTCGGACGCGGTCAGCGACACCGGCGCCCGGCGCACCCCCTCGTCCTCCGTCAGACGCAACCCCTTCGCCGGCAAGATCATCGGCACGGACCCGCGACCGACCGTCGACTCAGGCGCCGCCGCGGTGCACGAGGCGAGCGCCACGACCCCCGCCCCGATCCATGAGACATGCCTGTTTATGCATGTCTCATGAACCATGTCCTTCAGATCATGATTGTTCGCGCGCGCACTGGGGCGGTCTCGACGAGGCATGAGCCATTCGACACCACTTCCACGGGGAAGTTCCAGGCGCGAGTTTCGAAAAGGCCGAGGGGCCTCCGGCACCGCCGGAGACCCCTCAGGACCGAGACGCGCTACGTCGCGCTCAGGGCGCGAGCGCCGCGGTGATCTCGGCGGTCGCCGACAGCGAGCCCTGCAGCTTGCCGGTGGCCGAGCCGATGACCGAGCCGACGTTCTCGAGCTCGGCCAGCGCGCAGCCGATGCCGACCGTCGTCTTGAGGTTCGCCTCCGCCGTGGCGTCGACGGCGCCCTTGACCGCACCGCCCGCCGCCGCCGTCAGGTCGGCGCCGACCTTGAGCACCAGCTCGCTCCGCTTGACGGCCGCGAGCAGCGCCGAGTAGCGCAGCTTGAAGCCCTCGAGCCAGGCCTTGAACTGCGCCTGCGCGTCGACGTCGGCCTCGAGCGCCGCGCTCCACTGCCAGCGCACGTCCAGCGAGGGCGGGAAGCACTGCACGCTGGCGTTCGCCTCGGCCTTGGCCGACGCCTCGCACTCGGCCTTCGCCTTCGGCGGGGTCACCTCGCCGTCGCAGCGGCCGTTGCACTCGACCTTCGCGTCCGCCGACGCCGAGCACTGCACCTTCGCGTCCGCCTCGCAGGTCCCGCTCGGCGGCGTGTACTCGCACGAGCCCTCGCACTTGCCCGAGCACGAGCCGCCCGCGCTGAGCTCGCAGGTGCCCTGGCACATGCCGTCGCAGCGACCGGCGCAGTCGCCCTGAGCGTTGGTCACCGAGCAGGTGCCCATGCAGTCGCCGCGGCAGGTGCCCTCGCAGGCCGCCGCGATCTCGAGGTTGCAGTCGCCGGTGCACGAGCCGGAGCACGAGAGGTTCGGCGCCGTGCCGACGCACGTCACCATCGCGCTGGCGTCACACATGGCGCTGACGCTCGCGTCCGCCTCGCACTTGCCCGAGCACTCGACCTTCGCCATGCCCGGATCGATCTCGGCGTCGCACTTCGCGGTCGCCTCGATCGTCGCCTCGACCGACACCTCGCAGCGCGGCGGGGCGTACTTGATCTCGAGGCCGCCGTCGACCGCGGCCGACAGCTTCGCCTGCAGCGCCGCCTTGATGTCCGCACCGGTCGCCCCCGCCTCAAGACCGAGGGAGAGCGCGATCGCCTGCAGCTCCGCGTTGATTCCGGCGCTGATCTCGGTCGAGACGTTCCCGAAGGTCACGACGGCGCCGAAGAACGAGTCGATGCTGGCGATGCCCGAGATGCTCGCGTTGCCCTCGACGATGCCCTCCGCGGCGCACACCAGGCCGCACTGCGCCGCGAGGTCGCCAGGGTCACAACCCTGGACCGCCACGATGGAGAGACCAGCGACGAGGCCGCCGGCGACCAACCCAAAGGATCCCATTCGATTCGTGAACATGTTCTGACTGCTCCTTACCAAGCTCTGCGATGAACTCGTCGGTGGTTTCCACTGAATTCTCGCCGGGCCCCCGGGCTGAGCACACTCGCGCTCGCCAAGAAACCGGCGAAATACTCCCATGCCCGCAAGACCCTGCAAAGCCCTTTCTTGCCAAGGGCACGCGCGGATCTGGCAACCACTGCTCGGGCCTCCGCCACGCGACGAGGCGCAAAACCATCTCCCCCAAGAGGGAGGGTTAGCTTTGCGAGTTTCGCAGCATGGACGAGACCGGACATGGGGTGCTTGACGTTGCTATCGCCTTGGACAGCCGAGCGACGCAAATCTTCAGTCAGATCTGCAGAGCGTCTCCTCTGACCGCCTGGTGCCCGCCACCCCAGGCGCGAGATCCCCCGCCCCGAAGTGCCCCGTTCGGCTCCCTGCATCGTCATGAGGCGCGTCCGGCTCCAGCGCTCAGGAGCCTCGCAAGTCGACGACCACCGGACAGTGATCGCTCAAGTCGGCATAGTCACGCTCCGGATACTTCGCCGTCGAGCGAAACGTCTTGCAGTGATGCCGAGCACAATGCAGCAGCGAACGTGCCTCGAGCTCCTGCGCCCCCGTGAGTCCCGCGACCCACACCAGGTCGAGGAGCGAGGGCACCTGCCAGGCGTCGCGCCGCGGACCGTCCCAGTACGCCGAACAACCCGCCGAGTTTCGCACCCGGCTCAGGCCGACCGCCCCCAGCGACTGGTCCAGGGCCCCTAGCTCGTCCTCTGGCACGCCCCCTGGCGGCCCCGTCACGTTGAAGTCGCCCGCCACCACCAGGTCGGGGTCCTCTCGCTGCAGCTCCTCTGCGACCTGCGCGAGTGTGACCCACTGCTTCCGCCGAAGATCGTGCCCTTCCGCCCGCGCCTTGAGGTGTACCACCAACAACGAAAAATCCGCACCGCCCGCTCGCGGCCGCAAGCGACCCGAGAAGCCCGGTCGCACGCCTCCGCCCATCGTCAGCTCCTTGTGCTCGCGCGGCGCGCCGAGCAGCTCCACGACCTGCGGGTCGTAGAGGAACCCGACCCGCTGTCCGCCGCGCCCGCCCGACTGCGACAGGTGCAGCTCCCACCCCGGCATCAAGGCCCGCAACGCCTCCGCGTCGTGCACCTCTTGCACCGCGATCACATCCGCGTCGAGCTCGGCGAGCCTGGCCTGCAGCCGCGCGAGATCTTGCCCCTCCGCCGGGAAGTTCCGCAGGTTCCACGTCGCCATCCGCAGCGCCGCGAGCTCCTTCTTCTCCGCCGTGCCCGACCCCGGCAGACCGAGCCGCTCGCGCACGCCCTCCCCGAGGAGCGCCCACGCGAGCACGAGCGTCAGCACCAACCCCGGAGCGATCCACCGCCGCCGTCGCCGCCTCCGTCCCAACTCAACCCTCGTATTCGTACTCTGTCAGGCCGACCTTGAACACGCACTCGCCGCCGCCCTCACCGCCGCTCCTCACCGCGTACTCCCCGGCGAGGCGCACCACCGCCTCCGGCGCGTGGGCTAACCCTGTCCCCAAGGTCAGCCGACGACCGCCCCCGGGCAGCTCCACCTCGTCGAGCAGCACAAGCTCCTCCGCCGGGCCGCCCGCGTGGAGCTCGCCCGAATGCGACGCCGTCTGCTCGACCTCTGCCTCGAGGCGCATCGCCCACGCGCGACGGGTGGCGCGCCCCTGCAGACTCGCCAGGAGCTCCGCCGCGGGGAACTCGTGCACGCCGTCCTCGTCGACCCCGCCAGGCTGTCCCAAAGTCCAGGCCATGGCGTAGACCGGCACAAAGGGGCTCTCGGCCTCGGGGTCTCCGACCCCGAACACGCAGCGCAGCCCGACCAGCGCCGGCGCCCCACAGGGCCCCGAGGCCCTCCCCCGTGCGAGCAAGCGCAGGCGCATCTCACCTGCTCCGAGAGCGCTAGCCCTCGCCGCGCATCGGGACCCGCTTGCGCTGGCGACGCTTGCGGCGGCGCTCGGCCTCGCGGAGCTTGCGCTTCATCTTCACGCTCGGCTTCTCGTAGTGACGCCGACGCTTGATCTCGCGGAGCACGCCCTCGCTCGCCATCAGCCGGCGAAGCTTGCGGATCGCTCGCTCGACGCCGCGCTCATCGACCTTCACTTCCAGCGGACGACCCGTCACGGGGCGATGATCGTTGACGGTGGTGGCGGGGTTGGGAAGCGGCTCCCGGCGCTGGTTGTAGTCGGAGAACTCTTCGTCGGTTTGGCGGGCCATGGTGAAGGCGGCAATGGATAGGAGATCCACGCCCCGCGGTCAAGCACCCGGACAACTCACTCGACCGCCGCGCCCGCCGTCCGCCCGCCGTCGACCACCACCACCTGACCCGTGATGAACGAGCTCTCCGCCAGAAAGAGCACGGTCCGGGCGATCTCCTCCGGGGTCCCGATCCTCCCAAGAGGGATGGCGCGCAAGATCCGCGCCCGCACCTCGGAGCCCTCCGCGTAGCGCTCATCCACCGGCCACGCCACCGTCCCCGGCGCCACCCCGTTGACCCGCACCGCGGGCGCGAGCTCCACCGCCAGCGCGCGCGTCGCCATCGCCAGCGCCGCCTTGGCCGTGCAATGGTCCAGATAGCCGCGCCAGGGCTGGAGCGCCGCCACGTCGAGGATGTTGACCACCGCCCCCTTCGCACGCGCGAGCGCGACCGCCAGCCCGCGCGTCAGCGACACCGGCGCCACGAAGTTGACCTCGTGGACCCGCCGGAGCTCCGCGTCGCTCCGACCGAGAAAATCCCCGCGCTCGAAACTGGCCGCGTTGTTGACCAGAAGGTCGACCCGCCCGCCGGCCGGACCTCCCTCCTCCAAGATCTTCCCGCACAGCGCCTCGCGCGCCCCCTCCTCCGCGAGATCTCCCCGGCAGAGCCCCAGGCACGCCCTGCCGAGCCGCGCCGCGAGCGCCTCCGCTGGACCTTGAGAGCGGCAATAGTGGACCCACACCCGATACCCGGCTCCCGCGAGCGACTGAGTGATCGCCGCCCCGACGCGCACGGCACCTCCCGTCACCAGCGCGACCGGCGTGTGACTCTGCTCGCTTCGCATGGAGGCGAGCGTACTCCACCCGCGCGAGCCAGCAAATCCTTCCCTCAGGTTGACTTGGCGGCAGGGTCTACCCAGCATGGATTCATGCCCATAACGAGGACGAGCAAGTCTCTGACACTCAAGGATATGACGACCGGCAGCGGATGTACTCCGCGCACGGTCCGCTACTACGAGCGCCAGGGTCTCCTCCGAGCCTCGCGTACCAGCGGCGGGCACCGACTCTTCGCTCCTGGCGAGCTCGACCGCCTCAACCTCATCATCGCGCTCCGGGAGGCGGGCTGGTCGCTCGAGGAGATCACCCAACTCCTCAACACCCGCGCCGGCGCCCTCACGGACCGCGAGGCCAGGGAGTCCCTCGACCGCACGATCGGCGCCCAGATCGTCCAGATCGAACGCAAGCTCGACCTCCTCACCCGCCTGCGCGCGGACCTCGAGCGCTCGCGCGACGCCTTCACGGTTTGCAAGGCGTGCACCGACATCACCGCGAAGGTCTCGAGCTGCGAGACCTGTCCCAAGCTCCCCGTGATCACCGAGCTCCCCCACTGCTTCCGCACCACCTGGCGCGGCGAGGAGGCTCGCCTCGCGCCCGCCTCGAGCGCCGACTCGCTGCGCGTCCGCACCGACCGCGAGATCGACGTCGAAGGTTGATCGGGGCTACTCTCCGGCAGTGACCGCACGGACCGGAGCCCTCCAGACCGCACCCGCCCCGCGCTCCCTCGCGATCGAGCGCGCGGTCGCCTCGCTCCTCGACGCCTGCGGCCTCGACCGCGAGCACAAGGACCTCGTCGGCACCCCCGCCCGCGTCGCCCGCGTGTGGAGCGAGGAGTTCCTCGCCGGCTTCCACATGGACCCCGCCCAGATCCTCGGCGACCCCGTCGAAGGCGAGGGAGAGGCCGCGCTCGTGGTCGTCCGCGGGATCCCCTACCACGGCCTCTGCCCGCACCACCTCCTCCCTTACACCGGCACCGCCACTGTCGCCTACCTCCCCTCCACCAAGCTCGCCGGCTTCGGCCGGCTCGCCGACCTCGTCGCCTGCTTCACCCGCCGCCTCACCCTCCAGGAGCGCGCCTGCAACGACGTCGTCGACGCCCTCCTTCACCACCTCGCGGCCCGCGGGGCCGGCTGCGTCATGCGCGGCCGCCACACCTGCCTTAGCATCCCTGACAACAAGCACGCCGCCGACGTCCTGACCAGCTCCCTCCGCGGCGAGTTCCTCGCTCGCCCCGACCTCCAGGCACAGCTCTTCGCGTGACCGCCCTTCAACTCTACCTCGTCCGCCACGGCGAGCCCGACGCCGAGGACCTGCTCTACGGGCACACCGCCGTCCCGCTCTCCCCCCGCGGCGAACGGCAGGCCGCCGCCGCCGCCCGCGCCCTGGGGCACCGCTCGTTCGCCGCGGTCCTCTCGTCCGACCTGCGCCGCGCCGCCCGCGGCGCCGAGCTCATCGCCAGCGGCCGCGAGCCCGGCCTCGCCCCCGTCCTCTCCCGCGAGCTCCGCGAGATGCACCTCGGCGCGCTCGAGCAGCTCAAGTACAGCGAGGCCCGCGCCTCGCTGCCCGAGCTCGCGGGCAGGCGCTACGAAGACATGCTCGACTTTCGCATGCCCGGCGGCGGCGAGAGCGTCCGTGACGTCGCCGACCGCGTCCTCCCCTGCGTCCATCAGGCGATCCTCCGCTTCGCCCGCAGGCCCTCGCGCGTCCGCGACGGCGAGCCACCGGCCCTCGTGATCGTCGCGCACAACACCGTCAACCGCGTCCTCCTCGCCGCCGCCGCCGGCCTCGGGCCCGCCGGCTACGCCCGCTTCGATCAAGCCTTCGGCGCGATCAGTCGCATCGACCTGCGCGACACCTGGAGCGAGGACGATCCCTGGGCAGCCGCCCGGATCGGCCTCGCCAACTGGTCCCCGCCGGAGTAGACCGGCCCGTCGCTGGCGCGCCGGCGGGTCCAGGGTATAACCCGCCGCATCATGCTCTCGGCCAGCTCCTTCCCTGAACCTCAGGTGCTCGCTGCGCTGCCGATCTTCCCGCTCCCCAACGTAGTCCTGCTCCCGGGCATGATCCTGCCCCTCAACGTCTTCGAGCCGCGCTACCTGCAGCTCGTCGACCACGCCCTCGCCGAGGGGCACCACATCGGCGTCCCGCTCCTCCAGCGCGACGGCGAGGCCACCGCGCGCGGCCCCGCGATCGAGCCGGTCTTCGGCCTCGGCAAGCTCGTCTCGCACCTCCGCGTCCCCGACGGTCGCCGGTTGATCCGCCTCGAGGGCCTCGGCCGGGTCCGCCAGCTCTCCGAGCTCCCGAGCCCCCACCTCTACCGCCTCCTCGCCGTCGAACCGCTCCCCGAGCCCCCGATCCGCGAGGACCATGGCCTCGCCGTCCTCCTCGCCCACGTTGCCCGGATCGCCCAGCTCTGCGCCGACGAGGGTGACGCGCTCCGCTCCCTCCTCACCCTCCCGGACCCGCGGATCCTTCTTTACGCCCTCACCGCCTTCCTCCCTGCCCTCGAGCTCCTCGCCGACCCCGACCCCGCGCGCGACCGCCTCGCCCTCATCGAGCTCCAGCAGCGCAGCCTCAGCGCCAGCACCGACGAGCGCCTGGAGCTCCTCGTCGAGCGCACGGCCCATATCCTCGGACGGCTCGCCCGCCGCGCCCCCGGCCGCATGCACCTCAACTGACGCGCGCGCTCAGGTCACCGTCCGCAAGAGGCTGCTGCGCTTCGGCCCCGTCGCGCTGAGTCGGCTCAGCGCCAGCGCCGCGCGCGCAGCGATCTGCGTGAAGACCCGCGCCTGCTCGCTCTCAGGCGCTCCCTCGACGACCGGCACCCCGGCCTCGCCGCCGAAGCTCACCCGACTGTCGATCGGGACCTGGCCCAGCAGCTCGACGCCCAGCTCCGCCGCGAGCGCCTTGCCGCCCCCGCTGGAGAAGATCGCGTCGTGGTGCCCGCACGCCGGGCACACGTAGTGGCTCATGTTCTCGACCACGCCGATGACCGGCACCTCGAGCTTCTGGAACATGTTGACCGCGCGCCGCACGTCGATCAGCGCGACCTCTTGCGGGGTCGTCACCATCACCGCGCCGGTGATCGGGATCAGCTGCGCGAGCGAGAGCTGCGCATCACCTGTCCCTGGAGGCAGGTCCACGATCAGGTAGTCGACCTCGCCCCACTCGACGTCCTCGAGGAACTGCTTGAGCAGCTTGTGGATCATCGGCCCGCGCCACACCACCGCGTTGCCCGGCTCGACGAAGAACGCCACGCTCATCGCCGGCACGCCGCGGTAGAGCGCCGGGCTGATCCGGTCGCCGGTCGCCGTCGTCGTCGTCTCGCGCTCGGCCTTGCCGAGCATCTTCGGCACGCTCGGCCCGTAGATATCGGCGTCGAGAATCGCCACCCGCGCGCCGAGCTCCCGCAGCGCCAGCGCCACGTTCACGCTCACCGTGCTCTTCCCGACCCCGCCCTTGCCCGCCGCGACCGCCAGGATGTTCCGCACCGTCGGCAGCCGGTTCAGGTCCTGCCGCGCCGGCTTGTGCGGCACCCGCAGACCCCACGAGATCGTCACCCGCGAGAAGCCCCGCCCCCCGAGCGCGGCCCGCACCGCCGCCTCGAGCTCGTCGCGCAGCGGGAAGCCCGGCGAGATCAGGTCGATCGTCAGCCCCACGTCGCCGACCTCGTCGACTCGCACGTCGGACACCTGATCGCCCGCGATCTCGCGGCCCGTCGCGGGGTCGCGCACGCCCGCGAGCGCCGCGAGAACCTGCTCGACCGGGCTCATTCTTCACCCCCCTCGAGCGCCGAGAGGTCGAGGAGGTTCTCCTTCGGCAGGCGGTGACGCCGCAGCTCGGGGCCGGGCTCGCCCGCGATCACGTGCTCGCGGATGAGCGCCTCGGCCAGCGCCGCGTCGACCCTCCCGTAGAAGGTCCCGCCGTGTCGATCGTCGACCACGCACACGTTCACCCCGGACTCGCAGGGCCCCAGACACGTCGACCCCATCACCCGGAGACTCTCCTTGAGACCGAGGCTCTGGCGCAGGTCCTTCAGCCGGCTCAGCACCTCCTGGCTGCCGCGCCGCTGACAGCTCCCCTGCGGCGCGGACGGGTCGCGCATGTTCTGGCACACAAAGAGCAGCGTCGGTTGCTTCATGGCGCGAGGCACCACCTGTAACACGGGGCCTTTGCCGAGCCACCCCTGACGTTTTACTATGGCGCCGGAGCAACCGCACAAGGTCTATGACCGTCCTCGACATCGTCAAGTACCCCGACCCTCGACTGCGTGAGACCACCTTCGAAGTCCCCGAGATCACTGACGACGTTCGCAAACTCGTCCGTGACCTCATCGACACGATGTACTCGCTCAGCGCCGCGGGCATCGCGGCGATCCAGGTCGGCCGCCTCGAGCGGGTCTTCGTCCTCGACGGCAAGTGCGTCCCC
This sequence comes from uncultured Nannocystis sp., assembly GCA_964567335.1. GTDB lineage: Bacteria > Myxococcota_A > Polyangia > Nannocystales > Nannocystaceae > Nannocystis. Next base: position 9,299 of record CAZMML010000047.1, read on the forward strand.
GGCGGCGACGACAACACGCCGCCGCTCGTCTTCATCAACCCCCAGCTCGTCGAGACCGGCAAGGGCCTCGCCCTCGCGGAAGAGGGCTGCCTCAGCTTCCCCGGCGTCTATGTCGACATCAAGCGCCCTCGCTGGGCCAAGGTCCGCGCCCTCGACGAGAGCGGCAAGCAGGTCGAGGTCGACGGCGACGGCCTCCTCGGCCGCGCCCTCCAGCACGAATTCGACCACCTCACCGGCAAGCTGATGATCGACCTCGTCGGCGCGATCAAGAAGGAGGTCATCAAGCGGAAGATGAAGCGCTGGCACGCCGAGCACGACGACGAGCCGGCCGCCGCCGGCCCCTCGGTCCCCGACCTCACCTGAGCCCCGCGCTCACACGAGCTGCGGCGCGCCGACCGCCTCGTCCTTCTGCGCGGCCACCACGGTCAGCGCCGTCATGTGCACGATGTTGTCGACCGGGCAGTCCCGCTCGAGCACCGTCACCGGCCGCGCCATCCCGAGGAGCACCGGCCCGACCGCCGGCACCCCGCCGAGCTCCCGCATCAGCTTGTAGGCGACGTTGCCAGCCTCGAGGTTCGGGAAGATCAGCACGTTCGCCGGCCCCGTCAGCCGCGTCGACGGGAAGATCCGCTGCTGCATCGCGTAGTCGACCGCCACGTTCGCCTGCATCTCCCCCTCGACCTCGAGGTCCGGCCGCCGCCGGTGCAGGATCGCCGCCGCCTCCGCCACCATCACCGAGCGCGGGTCGCGGACCGAGCCGAAGTTGCTAAAGCTCAGCATCGCCACCCGCGGCGTCGCCCCGTAGGTCTTGGCCGCGTCGGCCACCATCTCGGCGACGTCCGCCAGCGTCTCCGCGTCGACCTCGACGTTCACCGTCGTGTCGCCGAAGAAGTACATCCCGCCGCGGTGCAGCATCAGGTACATCCCGCACAGCTTCCGCGCCCCCGGCCGCGTCCCGATGATCTGCAGCGCCGGCCGGATCGTGTCCGAGTACGAGAAGTTCAGCCCCGTCACGATCCCGTCCGCCCGCCGCTCCGCGACCATCATCATGCCGAAGTGATTGCGGTCGCGCATCAGCAGCCGGGCCAGCTCCGCCGTCACCCCCTTGCGCTCGCGGCGGCGGTGCAGAAGGTCCGCGTAGGTCGCCGCCTGCGCGTCGCCCCGCGGGTCGACGATGTCGTAGCTTCCGGCCACGAGGTCGATGTCCTGGTCGCGGATGATCTTCTGGATCCGCTCGGGGTCCCCGAGCAGGATCGGCCGCGCGATCTGCTCCTCCACCACGATCGAGCACGCCTTCAAGATCCGCGGGTCATCACCCTCGGGGAAGACCACCCGCTTCGGCGCGCTCGCGGCCAGGCGCACGAACTTCCGCATCACCGCCGTCGAGCCGCCGAGCAGCCCCTGCAGCCGCTCACGGTACGCCTCGAGCTCCACCCGCACCTGCGCCACCCCCGTCTCGATCGCCGCCTTCGCCACCGCCGGCGCCACCCAGTGCAGCACCCGCGGGTCGAAGGGCTTCGGGATGATGTAGTCGGGACCGAAGCGGAAGTCCTCGCCGTACGCCGCGTTCACCACCTGCGGCACGTCCTTGCGCGCCAGCTCCGCGAGCGCCTGCGCCGCCGCCACCTTCATCGCCTCATTGATCCGCGTCGCCCGCACGTCGAGCGCGCCGCGGAAGATGAAGGGGAAGCCGAGCACGTTGT
>CAZMML010000048.1:0-10881 GCA_964567335.1 uncultured Nannocystis sp.
CGAGCCCCGCCGCCTCCCGCCGCGCCGCCGCCGCCTTGACCTCCGGCCGCGCCGACCGGGCCGCCGCGATCAGCGCCCGCACGTCGCCCGCCGTCGTCGCCACCCGCGGCTCGATCGGCGCCCCCAGCGGCGCGTCGGCCTCGCGGGCCATCAACGTGTTGAGGCGCGCCCGCGCCGCCTCGATCGCCGTCACGTCGGTCGCCACGTCGGCCCGCGCCCGCGCGACCTCCGTCTCCGCCCGCGCGACCTCCACCAGCGCCCCCGCGACCGCCTGCCGCGCCCGCGCGAGCGCGAGGATCCGATCCGTCACCTGCTGGTGCTCGACGTGGATCCGGTGGCGGGAGACCGCCGCCGCGTAGTCGATGAACGCGTGGCGGACCGCGGTCGCCAGATCCTGCGCCAGCGCCTCGCGGTCCTCCCGCCCCGCCGCCGCCTCCCGCCGCCGCGCCGCCGCCCGCGCCTTGAGGCTCCCGGCCGCCGGCACCGGCTGCCGCAGCCCGAGCATGATCATCGGCGACTCGTTCCACGCCCAGGGCTTGGCGAGCGGCACCTGCCAGATGTCGAAGGTCAGCCGCGTCGGCTCCGGCCGCCGCTCCGCCTCGGCGAGCAGCTCCTGCGCCCGCACCCGGTGCGCCGCGCCCTGCAGGCCCGGGCTCCGCGCCAGCGCGTAGGCCACCGCCGCCTCGATCTCGAGCGGCCCCGAGAGCGCCGCCTCGCCCGCGGGCGCCGCCGACGCCCGCCCGCCCGCGAGCCCGAGCGCGACCGCGAGGAGCGTGGCGCAGAGCGCTGCGCGAGTGCGAGCCATGGCGTCTATATACGCAAGGATCGGGCCGGGCCGAAGATCCCGACGTCTCACGGGCCCCGCGCCCGTCGCGCTCGCGAAGATCCTCAGGTCCCCGCGAAGATCCTCAGGCCAGGGCCTCGTCCACGCGCCGGGCGCGCGCGCACGCGCGATCGGCTATCCTCGCCGCGGACCGCGATGCCCCTCAGCTTCCAGGAACGCAAGCGCCTGTACAACTTCTGTCAGCCCGACGAGCCGCTCGATCCCGGGGACAAGCGCAACATCGACTTCGACGCCATGCCGGAGCAGGTCCGCGGCGCGAGCTGGGCCGGCCGCCTCGCCGAGGAGATCGAGCTCGCCGATCGCCCGGTCTTCCGCCTCGTCGCCGGCCTCCCTGGCTCCGGCAAGTCGACCGAGCTGCGGCGCCTCGCCATCCACCTCGCGCGCGACGGCAGCGCCGGCCTGCTCGCCGTCCACCTCGACGCCGAGTCCCTGCTCGACCTCACCAACCGGATCGACGTCGCCGATATCGTCTCCGCGATCCTCCACGAGTCCGAGCGCGCCGTCCTCCGCGCCGAGGGCAAGGACCCCGAGCAGGCGCTGAAGGAGGGCTACATCACCCGCCTGTGGCACTGGCTGACCACCACCGACGTCGAGCTCGGCAAGGGCAGCTACACCGTCGCCCCCGGCGTCTCCCTCACCCTCGAGCTCAAGACCCGCCCGAGCCTGCGCCAGCGCGTGCGCGCCGTCGTCAGCAGCCAGCTCACCCAGTTCCTCGCCGACGCCCGCGCCGAGCTCGCCGCGCTCGACCAGCGCGCCACCAAGGCCGGCCACGGCGGCCTGCTGATCATCTTCGACTCGCTCGAGAAGCTGCGCGGCACCACCTCCTCCTGGTACGACGTCCTCGACAGCGCCGAGATCTTCTTCCAGGCCAACGTCCCGATCCTCGAGCTCCCGGTCCACATCATCTTCACCGTCCCGACCGCCCTGCTGACGCGGATCCCCGGGATCCGCGTCCTGCCGATGGTCAAGCTGCGCACCCGCGAGGGCCTCCCGCACGAGCCCGGCGTCGCCGGCCTGCGGCGCCTCGTCGGCCAGCGGATCGCCGACGCGGCGCTCGCCCAGATCTTCGGCACCGAGTTCGAGGAGCGCGTGCGCGAGGTGATCCGCTGGTCCGGCGGCTACCCGCGCGAGCTCGTGCGCCTGCTGCAGTCGGCGATCCGCGACGCCTCCGCCGGCCCGCTCTCCGAGGAGGCCTTCCGCCGCCTCTTCGCCGAGCTCGTCTCCACCTACCGCGCCCTCGTCCCGCGCGACGAGATCCCCTGGCTCGCCTCGGTCGCGCGCCGCCGCTTCATGCTGCTCGAGAACGACAAGCACCGCCTCGCCGCCGACCGCATGCTGCAGAACAACGCGATCCTCAGCTACGCCAACAGCGAGCAGTGGCACGACCTCCACCCGGCCGTGCGCGAGAACCCCGAGATCCGGGCCGCCCTCGAGGCCGAGCCGTGAACGAGCTCGCCGCGATGGAGCTCGAGCGCCTCGCCCAGGCCCTCGCCCTCGTCGAGGGCTTCCAGCTCCTGCTCGTCGAGTGCCGGGACCTCGACCCGTGGGACCTGCGCCGCTGCCTCGACCGCGTCCAGGCCCGCGTCGCCGAGCTCCGCGCCGCCCCGCCGCTGATCCTCTACTACGACCCGACCCTGACCACCCGCCACGAGGGCAGCCTCCGCGACCAGGCCTGGGTCGAGGGCGTGCTCGGCCCGCTGCGCGAGCTGGAGCGCCCCGCGAGCCCCGAGGCCAGCCTGATCGCCGTCATCGAGGGCGTCCTGCCGGTCGACCTCTCCTTCGACGACAGCCCGGATCGGAGCTGGACCTACCTCTTCTTCCGGATCAACGAGGAGCGCAACGCCATCGCCCGGTCTTTCGGCGGGACCCTCCTCCTCGCTCTGCGAGCGGACCTCGTCCATCGCTTCCTTCAGGACGCCCCCGACGCCGCCTCGATCCGGAGCGGCCACTTCGTCCTCCAGCCGGACGCCGTCCCGCCGCGCGCCGCCCCCGCCCCCGGCCTCGAGCGCTGGTACTCCCCCGCGCTCGTGCGCGAGGCGAGCCTACGTCACCTCCTCGCCGAGCCCCGCCTCAGCCCCGAGGCCCGCGACGACCTCCTGCGCGCCCTCATGCCCCACGACCACACGGCCGCCGACGAGGCCCCCGTTCCCGCGGCCGACGCCCGCGCTGCGCTCGGCCAGCTCTTCCTGAGCCTCTTCTCGTCGGACGAGCTCCGCCGCTTCCTCCACTACCGCTACGGCCGGGAGCTCGCCGCCGACCTCCCCGGCCCCGAGGCCCCCTTCGCCCTCGTCGTGGACGCCGCGCTCTCCGCCCTCGAGCGGCGCGGCCTGGTCGACCGCGACCTCTTCAACGCGCTCACGCGGGAGCGACCGCGACGGAGCCCTGAGCTCCGGCAGGTCGCCGCGCTCTGGGGCGTCGACCTCGGCGATCAGCCCAGTTCACCCGTCCGCTCCGGCGCGCCCGACCTCTTCGACACGCTGCTCCGCCTGACCAAGACCCAGCGCGAGCAGGTCGTGCTCCTCTCCGGCCTCGCCGGCGACGCCACCGACTGGGAGGTGCGCCGCATGTCCGCGCGCGAGCTCATCGCCCTCGCCCACCAGCGCGGCCCCGAGGCCATGGAGCGCCTCACCGAGGCGGTCCACGTCGTCACCGCGCGCATGCCTCGCGCCTAACCCCGCCGCCGCGCCATCACGATCCGCACCTGGACATCGCGCCGGCGCGCGTACCGAGCGCGAACAGCTCACTGCGACCCGCGACGCGCTCTGCACGTGCACCCGGCTCAAACGTCATCCCTCGCCACGCGCGCCGGCGAGGTCTCCAGGTGGACCCGGCTGGGGGGCGATCGGAGGCCCGAGATGCGGGCGACGAAGGAGGCCGCATCCGGACCGAACATCGCGGCGCCCCGGAGACCGACACCTCTTGAGAGGCCAATCCCGCGATCGACCCGCCCCGTCGCTCCGGAGATCGACTCAGCGGCCCGCGAGCGCGTCGAGGGCCGCCCGCACCGCCTTCACCTCGCGCAGCCCCAACGAGCGCGTGTACGCCGCGCGGGCCCCCGCGACGTCGCCGCGCCGCTCTGCGACCTGCCCGAGGTTGAACTCCACCGCGGCCTTGAAATTCGCCGCGTCGCTGCGGGCCAGCGCCGCCTCGAAGTCGGCCTGCGCCGCCTCGAGCTGCCCCGCGAGCAGGCGCGCGTAGCCGCGACCCGAGTACGCCGACGCCAGCCCGCCGTCGAGCTTCAGCGCCGCGTCGAAGGCCGCGATCGCCGCCGTGTAGTCCTTCGCGCGGGTGCGGTCGCGGCCCTCTGCGACCTTCGCCTGCACTGGGTCGTCGCGGCCCTCCGCCGCGTCGCTCACCCGCCCCGAGGGCCACGCGGGCTCGGGAGAAGCCTTCACCTGGGCCAGCGCCGCCTCCTTCTCCGCCCCGAGCTCCAGGTGCGACCACCCGACCGCGTCGGCGCTCCCGATCGAAGCCAGCGCCTGCGACAGCGCGGGCGGCAGCGGCACCAGCCCGATCGGCGCCGCCTCGGGCAGCAGCCCCGACTTCACCGTGCTCGCCGCGGTGTAGTCCGACGAGCACGCGTACACCACGAACTCGCCGAAGGTCCAGCGCAGCTCCGGCGCGCCCTCGACGAGCGCCACCGTCAGCTCGTTGACGAACATCCCGCGGCTCGCCAGCGCCTCGACCGGGTCCGTCTTCTGCGCCCCCTCGATCTCCTCGCACTCCGTCATGATCTTGTGGATCTCCTCCGCCGCCTTGCGCCGCAGCGGGGCCGGAAGCGCGGTCGCCCACGCGAACGCGTCCTCGATCTCCTTGCCGGCGGCCAGGTCGAACACCTCCACCCCGTGGTCGTAGTCCGGGTGTACGCCGCACGCGAACACGTCGTCGACCCGACGCACCAGCAGCTTGGAGCCGACCCCGCCCGCGACCGCCAGCTCCTGCTCGCTGAAGCTCCCGTAGTCCGTCCCCGTCGCCGCCTCGATCAGCGCCGTCGTCCCGCCGCCGAGCTGCGCCGCCCGCAGCCCGAGCGTGGTGACCTTGCGCCGCTTCTTGCACGCCGCTTCGTCCTCGGTCTCGGCGCACTCGCAGGACATCCGCTCGACCGACGCGTCCGCGCGCTCGATCCGCCAGATCTTCGCCCCCTCACCGACCAGCAGCGCGCGCCGCTCCGCCAGCACCTTCGCCGCGCCGCCGGCGACCTCGAGCCAGCGCGTCGTCGGCACCCCGTCTTTCACGAACCACACCAGCCAGTCGCCCTCGCCTTCCCCCGCGGCGGCCGGCGTCGCGGGCGCCGCGGGCGCCTCGTCCTTCGGCGCCGCCGGCCCTGCGGGCCCTGCCTTCGGCGCCCCCGTCTTCTCACCGCCGGCCTGTCCCTGCGGACCGGGAGCGGGCGTCGACGTGCACGCCGTGAGCACAAGGGACCACGCGACAACTCCGAGGATCCGCTTCACGCCCGCAGCATCGCACCCGCGCCCGGCCGCCCGCAACCCGCGCCAGCGCGCGCGACGCCTCAGGGCGACGCTCGCTCCGCCGGCGCCTCGGCGAGCCACGCGAGCGCCGCCGCCAGCCCCGGATCGCCGCCCTCCGCGTCGCGGTCGGCCGACGCCAGCGGCACGTCCGCGACGAAGTCCGCGCGCGGCGTCCCGTCGACGTGGAAGAGCGCCTCGCCGCCGAGCTCGAGGACCGCCCCCGACGCCGGCAGCTCGAGGACGTGCAGCGCGCCGAGCAGATCGCCCATGTCGGACGCGAACGTGCGGGCCCCTGCGGCGGCGTGCAGCCCGATCACCAGGCCCTCGCCCATGCTGCCGGTCCAGCGCCCGCCGAGCACCGCGAGTCGCCCCGAGAAGCGCGGCGCGCGGGGCAACGCCAGCTCGATGAAGCGCCGCGGCACCGTCGTCGCGCGCTCGATCGCTGGGATCTCGTGGACCTGGTAGGGGCGCGCCGCGTCGACGAAGTGGCCGATGATCGCGCGGGCGACGTCCGTGTTGCCGCCGCTCGGCGTGTTGCGGAGGTCGAGGATCATGCCGCGGCGCCCCGCGTGGCCCGCGATCACCGCGTCGAAGGCGGCGATCGTCTCCTGCCGCCCGAGCGAGTTGCCGAAGCGCACGACCACGACCTCGCCGAGCTCTCGCACCTCGAGCGGCGGCAGCGCCTCGACCCGCCGCGCCAGCTCCCGCGGGTTCTCGAGCTCGAGCGTCCGCGCCTCCCCCTCGACCTCGAACTCGATCGTCCGGCCGCCCGCGCGGCGCCCGTTCGCCACCAGCGTCGCCGCGTAGACCCGCTGACGCGCCGTCGGCTCCGGGACCAGCGCGCCGAGCAGCGCCGCCACGCGCGCCTCGATCGCCTCGCCGTCGACGCTCCGCAGCGCCCACCCAGGGCGCACGCCCGCGGCGTCGGCCGCCGACCCCGCGCGCACGTCCGCGACGACGAAGCGATCGTCTCGCAAGGTCAGCGCGAGGTCGGCGCTCGTCGGCCCGACGTTCGGGTCGGCGTCGTCGAGCGGCCCCACGAGCAGGTGCGGATCGGCGAACGCGAAGGTCGCCCGGTGGAGCAGACGGCGGAGCTCGGCCGGGCCGCCGGTGCGCCCGGCCTCCGCACGCGCGCGCGCCAGCAGGGCCTCGACGTCGAGGTCTTCTCGGTCCAGGTACGCGTAGCTCTCGCGGAAGGTCCGCTCGAACTCGGCGAACGCGGCCGCCGCGTCGAAGCGCGCGGCCGCAGAGGCGGGCGCGGGCGCGTCCTGGATCCGTGGTTCAGGACGCGCCGCCGGGGGAGGGGTCGGCTCGCAGGCGGCGCACCACGCGATCATTCCCGCCGCGCACGCGCGCGCGCGGCGGCTCCGCGACCTCGAGGCGAAGCTGCGCGCCCTGGACATCCCCGCCCCTATACCACGCGCCGAGCCCCGGCCCCTCTGGCCTCGCCTGTCCTCGAGGCGATCGACCGACCTCGCCGCGACACTCATCTACTCGCGCCCGGAGGATCCATGTCGCGCCCCACGCTCATCGACACCACGCTCACGACCTCGCTCGCCGCCGCGCTCCTCCTCGCCGCCTCCGAGGCGCGGGCCGAGGGCTGGACGCTGTGGGCCGAGGGCCTCGCCCCGGGGGTCGGGCCCTCGATCGCCATCTCCGATCAGCGCGAGATCTTCTACACCCTGCTCGCGCCGCAGATGGACGGAAGCGGCACCGTCTACCGCGCCAGCCTCGACGATCCGCAGCGCGTCTTCACCAAGATGCCGAGCTTCCCGCTGCCCGCCCCGCAGGGCGGCGCCTCGTACAACAACGTGATGGCGCTGACGACCAACGCGCGCGGCGAGCCGGTCGTCGGGATCTCGATCAACGGCAACTGGACCAACACCGAGCCCCTGCTGATGACCTGGGACAAGGACGCCGACAAGTGGATCGCCGCCGCGATCGTCCCCGCGGACGCGATCTGCAGCCGCAACATCGTCAAGGTCGCCCGCGCGCCCAACGGCGACCTGTGGGCCACCTGCCAGTGGCACGGCGCCTACCACTCGACCGACGACGGCCGGACCTTCGAGTACGTCGACGTCTCGAAGGCCGTCGAGGCCGCGGTCCCGAGCTACTTCCCGACCCAGGCCAACGGCGCCGGCGACCTCGGCGCGCTCTTCGCCCTCGCGATCGGCCCCGACGGCGCGGTCTTCATCGGCTCCGAGTCCGGCGGGACCGTCTACTCCACCGACGACGGCGCGACCTGGCGGCCGCTCGACTGGGACCCGACCGACCCGATGAGCACCATGGCCCGCGCGACCAACATGGGCAACGTCGCGGGCGTCGGTGTGCTGACGGACGGCCGGGTGATCGTCCAGGGCGGCGACGGCAACGGCCCCTACCCGCCGCCGGGCACGGTCGGGCTCTACGTCTTCGACCTCGTCGCCCACACCACCACCACCGCCACCGGCTTCCCCGACTACATCCTCGCCGGCCTCACCACCGGGCAGATCGTGACCACGCCCCCCGGGGTCATGTTCTTCAACACCGCCCACGACCGCGTCGACGAGATGACCGGCGAGCCGGCCTTCGGCGGCATCGCCCGCTCGAGCGACGGCCTCGCCTGGACCCTCGACAACGGCGGGATCGACGAGATCTTCAAGGTCCCCAACATGAACCTCTGGATCGACGGCATCGGCAAGGCGGACACCCACCCCTTCGCGGTCCACGGCGGCGACGTCTATGTCGTCACCAAGACCGGCAAGATCTTCGTCCAGTCGACCGGGCCAGGCGGCGGCACCGACACCGACACCGACACCGACACCGACGGCACGAGCAGCGGCTCCGCCGGATCGAGCGGCGGCCCCGGAAGCGGCTCCGGCGACTCGTCCAGCCCGACCACCGGCGCCGACCCCGGCGCCTCCAGCGGCTCCGCCTCCAGCGGCGCCGCCGCGTCCGAGGGCGCGAGCTCGGGCGCCGGTGGCCAGGACATGGGAGAGGGCTGCGCCTGCGCCGCCGACGAGCGCCCCGGCGGCGCGCTCGCGCTGGCGGGGCTCGTCGCGGCGCTCGGCCGCCGCCGCCGCCGCCGCTGAGGCGCCCCGATCCTCAGCGGGGCGCTCGTGCGGGGCGCGGGCCCGAGGGCGGGCGCTCCCCGAAGTCGCAGTTCATGTCGACCGCCATCTGCTGCGCCTCACAGCCTGTCCCCATCTCGAAGTCGGCGCACGGGAGCATCGACAGGCACGACTGCAGATCCTCGAGCGCCGAGCCGCAGGGCTGGCCGCTCATGTAGAGGCCGAAGTTGATGTACGCCTGGCAGTAGCCCGCGAAGTAGTCCGCGCCGTAGGGGAGTCCGGGCGGGGCGCACTCGACGTACTTCGCGCCGTAGGCCTCGCAGATCGGCCCGGGCTCGGGCTTGCACGAGAGGATCGCCTCGAGCTCGGCGGGGCAAGGATCCGGGTCGTCACACGCGGCCTGCGACTCGCACTCGAGGAGCACGTCGTAGACGAGGAGGCAGGTCGGGCCGTTGAGCTGCTCATACATCTTCCGCGCCGCCTCGCACGTGGCGAGCGCCTCGGCCGGATCGACCATCGGGTCGCAGGTCACGCCGTGCTCCGCGACCGCCTCGCAGAGGCTCCCGGGGCTCCCGGTGTCGGTCGCGCCCGTGCCCTGGGTCCCGGTCCCCGCGCTCGTCGTGGGGCCCGTGGCCTCGGTCCCGGTCCCGCCGCTCGTCGCCGTGTCCGGACCCGTGGTGGGCCCGCCCGTCCCGCTGCTCCCGCTGCCCCCCGAGTCGCTCGTGGTGCCGCCGCCGTCGGGCTTGCACGCGACCGGGAGGGAGCCGAGCGAGAGGAGGAAGGCGAGGCCGCGGTAGTGCTGGGGATCCATCGGAGACCACGCTACGCCACCCTGGGCCCGCCGACCAGCCGGCGATGAACCACGGGCTGCACCGCCCGCGGCGCGAACACGGCCGCGGGCCGCGGGCGCGCGTGCGACACCCGCCTCGGGCCCTCGGCGCCCTCAGTGCCACGCCGTGAAGGCCCCTCAGCGCGCGTAGATCGGCGGCCGGCGGTCGCGCTGCAGGTTCCAGCCCGAGGGGTCGGGGCCCTCGAGCTGCGCCAGATCCAGGTCCGCGATCACGAGCCCCGGCGGCGCGTCCGGCAGCGGCGTCACCCGGCCGCTCGGGCCGACGAAGTGGGACGCGCCGAAGTAGTCCTGCTCCCACGGCGGCTCGGCGCCCCTGCGGTTCGAGCCGCCGATGAAGAGCCGGTGGCGCACCGCGTCGACCTCGAACTCGAGCTCCCACACCCGCCGGCTCTTCGACCCGAAGGTGATCGCGGGCGAGAGCACCAGCTCCGCCCCGCCGGCCGCCAGGCTCCGCATCACCCCCTCGAAGTGGCGGTCGTAGCAGATCGCCACCCCGAGCCGACACACCGAGGTCTGGAAGACCGGGAAGAAGGGGTCGCGCGACACGGCGCCGAGCATCGGGCCCAGCTCTCCGTCGCTCGCCTGGTAGTAGTACGACTCGTGGAAGGAGCCGAGCTCGTTGCTCCCCTCCGGGATGTGGCACTTGCGGTAGCGCCCGAGCGGCTCCCCGCGCTCGTCGATCACCACCGCCGTGTTGAAGCGCCGGCCGGTGCGCGCGTCGAGCTCGTAGATCGGCGCCACCACCACCACCCCCGCCGCGCGCGCGCAGGCGCGGCAGGCCACGATCGTCGGCCCCTCGTAGGCGTCCTCCGCCAGCGCGCGCCACATCGGGTCGCGCCCCAGCGCGAAGTAGGGCGCCGGGAAGAGCTCGCCCAGGCCGACGATCTGCGCCCCGCGCTCCGCCGCCTGGCGCACCAGCGCCAGGTTGTGGGCCACGTTCGCCGCCCTCACCGCGTCGAGCCGGCCCGCCAGCGTCGCCAGCTCGGCGCGCGTCGCCGGCATCGGCGTGTACGCGTTGCGGGTCTCCGTCATCGCCACCCGCACCACGCGGGTCCGCTGCGTCGTCATCATCGTCGCGCCCCCGTGATCAGCACCGCCGTGGATTCACCCGACGGGAGCTCCCCGCGGGCGCGCGCCGCCAGCACCCCGGCCAGCCCCGCGGCGCCGGTCGGGTCGGTGCGGATCCCCGGCTCCTCGTCGGCCAGCGCGCGCGCGCGGAGCAGCGTCTCCTCGTCGGCCAGCACCAGCGACCCGCCGCTGCGCAGCAGCCCCTCGACGATCGCCAGCCAGTCGTAGGCCTCGTCGTCGAGGATCCCCGACGCCACGCTCTGCGGCTCCTCCGGCCAGGGCCTCATGTGCTCGGAGCGGTGGGTGCGGGCGTGGTGCAGCGCCGCCTCGACCGCGGCCTCGGCCGCGCGCGCCGCCGCCGCCGCGAAGCCCCGCGCGAGCGTCGGCACGCGCGCCGTCTGCACCGCGTGCACGTGCGGCAGCGCCCCGCCGCGGAGCTGCGCCCAGCTCGTCAGCGCCTGGATCGCCCCGCTCGCCAGCGCCCCGCCGCCGACCTGAATGAAGAGGTGCCGCAGCGGCCCCGAATCGGTCAGCTCGTGCTGCCGCGCCAGCTCCCAGCCGAGCGTCAGCCCGCCGACGATCGCCAGCGCGTTGTCCCCG
>CAZMML010000049.1:0-10859 GCA_964567335.1 uncultured Nannocystis sp.
ACTCCCGCGCGGCGCGGGGGCCGCGGCTGCTCAGGGCGCGAAGACCTCGTCGACGTAGCCGTCCAGGAGCTCGATCCGACGCGGATGAACTCCGCACCGGGTTTGCGGTGCTAGGTCGGTCGGTCCCAGCGCTCCAGGGAGGCGGAGAAGCCCCCCATGTCGACGGTGAGCGCGCGGCGGAGCTCGAGGCCGGCGGCGCGGGCGACGGGGTCGGTGGTCCGGGGCAGCGGGGAGATCCAGACGAGGCGTCCGCCCGGGCGCAGCAGCGCGGCGGCGTGGGTGAGGAAGGAGGTCAGGAGGGGCCCGACATCGCCGCGGTGGACCCGGCGGCCCATCGGCGGGTTGGTGAGGATCAGCGAGACGTCGCCCGGGGCGTGGGTCGTGGCGTCGGCGAGGGTGAGGGTGGCGTGGAGGCCGGCGCTCGCGAGGTTGGCGGCGGCGACCTCGAGGGCGCGTGGGTCGAGGTCGGTGCCGAGGAGGGCGGCGTGAGGCCCGAGGAGGCCGCGCTCGCAGAGCTCGAGGCCGGAGCCGACGAAGGGGTCCCAGACGACATCGTCGGGCCTGGCGCCGGCGAGGCGGGCGAGGGCGGCGGCGATGGTGGGGTGAGAGGCGGCGGGGACGTCGCCGCGGCGGTAGGCGAAGCGGGGGTCGTCGAAGCGGCGCGGGCGGAGGACGACGCGGAGGTCGGGGCCGCGGTCGTCGACGTCGACGAGCCAGGTGGAGTCGTGGGGGTCGTTGATGAGGTCGGGGCAGCGGGCGGCGACCTCGGCGGCGAGGCGCCAGACGAGCGCGCGGCGGTGGCCTCCGGCGGCCCAGGCGAGGCGGTAGCGGACCTGCCCGACGGTGTAGGCGGCGAAGATCGCGGCGGCGTCGGGACCGGTGAGGATCTCCAGGAGATCGGCGGCGAGGTCGGGGCCGCGGGGGCGGGCGGGGAGCGGGAAGCCGAGCTCTTGCCAGAGGCGGGCGGCGGGGTGGGGGCGGCGCGGGCCGGTCCGGCGGGCGCGGACGCGGCCGCCTGGGTCGCGGGGGTGGGGGCGAGGCGCGGCGCCGAGGGCGGCGAGCTCGTCGGCGAGGAGGGGCTCGAGACCTGGCCGACAGGTCAGGTCGATCGGCCGCGCGGACGCGGCGGCGTCGAGGTCGATCGCGGAGGCGGAGGCGGCGCGCCCGAGGCTGCGCGAGAGCATGAGGCGGGCGCGCTCGGCGAGGCGGGCGAGCTCGGGGTCGTCGCCGGGCGCGAGCTCGGCGAGCCAGGCGAGGGCGTCGGGGCCGCCGCACTTGCCGAGCGCGTCGACGAGGTCGCGCAGGTGCGGGGGGGAGCGCTCGCCGCGGGCGCGGGCGAGGAGGGCGTCCGCGACGTCAGGGCCGCCGAGCTTGCCGAGGGCGGCGATCGCGTGGCGTCTGGCCTTTGGGTCCGGGTCGTCGAGGCAGGTCAGGAGGAGGGCGCGGAGCTCCGGGGCGGCCGAGGCGAGGCGGCCGAGGGCGCGGACGAGGCGGGCGCGGAGCGGGGCGCGAGCGTCGGGGAGGCGGCGCTGGAGGGCGAGGGCGGCGGGCGCTCCGGCGCGGAGGAGGGCGCGCTCGGCGTGGGGCTCGGCGTCGTCGTCGGCGAGGAGGTCGACGACGTCGGGGAGGTCGGCGCGGCCGGGCGTGAAGCCTGGGTCGGCGACGGCGCGGGCGAGGGCGGAGCGGCGGTCCGGGGTCAGGCTCACAGGCGAAGAAGGGGAGGGAAGGGCGGGCCAGCGGGCGCGAGCGGATGCCGGCGGTACGGCGGAGCGGCGGTGCTGGGCATGTCAGGACGAGGACACACAGCGAGGCAGGCGGCGGGCCTGGGCCGGGGAGCGGCGATCAAAGATCCGCCTCTCGGGCAGGGATCGCGCGGATGAACGAGGAGGACCGCTCAGCGGACGGGTTCGGGCTCACCGACTCCGTCCGGTGCCAGGGCGTGCGGCGGTCACTTGCCGAGGGGCGCCTGTTCCATGAGGACCGGGACGATGTTGGCGCCGCGGCGGACCTGGAAGGAGGTGGTGGCGGTGCGGTAGCCCGGGGCCTTGAAGCGGAGGAGGAGGGTGCCGCCGTCCTCGCTGAGGGGGAGCTCGGGGAACTTGTCGGGGGCGTACGCCTTCTTGTCGACGCAGGGGCCGCTGATGCACTCGACCGTGAGGCCGGAGGGGCCGCCCTGGAAGCTGAAGGTGGCGGTCTTGGGGGCGTCGAACTCGCGCTCGAGGGTGAAGGTGATCTGGTTGCGGCCCGGGACGAGGTTGTAGGTGCCGACGTAGGGCTTGTAGTCGAGCGCGCGGAACTCGAGCTGGATCGCGGTGCCGCTGGTGGAGACGGGGATCGGCGGGTAGGGCTCGGTGATGAAGTCGGCCGAGCGGGTGGGGCAGGGGCCGCTGATGCACTGGACGATGGTGTTCGACGGACCCTTGGCGAACTCGAGGGTGGCGGTCGGCGTCGAGGGCGGCGGGTTGGTCGGGGTCACAGCGCCGCCGCCGGTGTCCTGGGGCGGGCTCGTGGGGGTCGTGTCGGTCGGGGGCGGGTTGGCGCCGACGAGCTCGCACTGGCAGCGGGTGTGGTCGATCGCCTGGCAGCGGACGCCGGTGGCGACGCGCTCGACGTAGGCGGCGCAGGGATCGTCGCCGGGGCCAGCGATCGGCTTGGGCTGGTCCTGGGGGGGAGTCGACGAGCCGCCCGACTGCGTGCGGATCGTACAGGCGAGGCCGAGGACGCAGAGACCGGCGAGGACGTGGTGGCGTGCACGCATGGCGCCCCTTTTATCGCGGCGGCGGCGGCTTCTACAAGGGGTCCGCGGGAATTGCGGGGGCGCGGATGCGCTGCGCCGGGGCCGAGTCCGTGGCATAAGGGAGTTGGCATGACCGACGACCTGTCCGAGCTACGGGCGCAGATCCGGGACATCAACCGCCGCTTCATGCAACTCGTGCCGCACAACATGGCGCTGGGCATGGTGCTGCAGGAGCTGGACCTCGCGCGGGCGGAGATCCGGCTGCCCTACCAGGAGTCGCTGGTCGGGAACCCCGAGACGGGGGTGCTCCACGGCGGGGCGATCTCGGCGCTGCTCGACGCGACCTGCGGGTCGGCGGTGTTCCAGGCGCTCGACCGGGTGACGACGATCGCCACGCTCGACCTGCGGATCGACTACCTCAAGCCGGCGACGCCGGGGCGCGACGTGATCGCGCGGGCGCACTGCTACAAGGTGACGCGCCAGGTCGCGTTCGTGCGGGCGTCGGCCTTCCATGACGACGAGGCGGACCCGATTGCGACGAGCAGCGGGACCTTCATGCTCGGGACCCGCGGGTCCCGGCGGGAGGAGGGGCGATGAGCTCGAACTTGATCGCGCTCGTGCAGGCGGCGCGGACGCGCGGGGAGCCGGCGGCGCTGGCGGAGATGGTGCCCTACGCGCGGATGATGGGGATCTCGATGGTGCTTCAGGAGGGCGAGCTTCTCGGAGTGATGCGCTTCGCGGATCACCTGGTCGGCAACCCGATGCTGCCGGCCCTGCACGGGGGGGCGATCTGCGCGCTGCTCGAGTCGACGGCGATCTTCCAGCTGCTCTGGGAGGGCGGCCTGGGGGCGGCGCCGAAGACGATCGGGCTGACGGTCGATTACTTGCGCTCGGGCCGCCCGGTCGACACCTTCGCCCGCGGCGTGCCGACGCGGCAAGGTCGGCGCGTCGCCAACGTCCATGTGGAGGCGTGGCAGGACGACCGCGAGCGCCCGATCGCCGTCGCCAGCGCGCGCTTCCTGCTGGCGGTCGACGAGGGGCGCCCGCAGGGGTGAGCGGCGTGGTGCCGGCGGGGGGGTGAGCCGCTACACTGGGCGGGTGACGGCGCCCCCACGGCTGGCGGACTTCCGGGCGCGAGCGCGGGCCGAGGCCGATCGCTACGGGCCGGACCCGTGGGTGTTCGTGCGGGAGCTGCTGCAGAACGCCCGCGACGCGGGGGCGACGCGGGTGGAGATCGCGGCGGAGGTGCGAGGCGGACGCTGGGTGCTGCGCTGCCGCGACGACGGCGAGGGGATGAGCTTCGCGCACGCGCGGCGCTTCCTCTTCTCGCTCTATGCGTCGAGCAAGGAGGCGCGGCGGGACCAGGTCGGGCGCTTCGGGGTCGGGTTCTGGTCGATCCTCCGCTTCGAACCGGACCGGATCGTGATCCGGTCGCGGCCGCGGAGCGGGGACCCTTCGGCGCGAGACCCGGACGAGCGGCCGACGCCGTGGGAGATCGAGCTGACAGGGGACCTCGAGTCGGCGCAGCGTCGATCGCCCGAGTTCGGGCCGGGCACGGAGGTGACGCTCGAGCGGGCGGCGCTCGACGGGGACCTCGAGCGCCGGGTCCACGAGGCGGCCTCGCAGAACGCGCGCTTCCTGTGCACGCGCGACGACCCGGAGCGGCCCTTGACGGTGACCATCAACGGGCGGCAGGTGAACGCTCCCTTCGCGCTGCCGGCCCCGAGCGCGAGCTTCCGCCGCGGGCGTGTGCGCGGGGTGGTGGCGCTCGGCGAGGCGGCGCGGGTGGAGCTCTTCTCGCGCGGGCTGCGGGTGCGTTCGGCGGCGTCGCTGGCGGACTTCGTGGTCGCGGGGGGGAAGAGCAGCGACCGCAGCCGGGTGCAGTTCGCGGAGCTGCCGGGGCGGCTGGCGCCGCAAGCGCTGCTCGAGAGCGACGCGCTCGAGCTGATGCTGTCGCGCTCGGACGCGCGGGACAACAAGGCGCTGCGGCGGCTGGTGGCGCTGGCGCAGCGGGAGCTCGAGGGGCTGATCGCGCGGCAGCTCGACGCGGCGCGGCCGCTGCTGTGGTGGCAACGGCCGTGGGCGGTGGTGCGGGACGCGCTGCGCCGCTCGCTCGCGCTGCGGATGGCGCTGGCGGCGCTGCTCGGGGCGGCGCGGGCGGCGGCGGGGGCGCGGGCGCTCTGGGGCGAGCGGGCGTGGGCGCGGCTGCGCGGCGGGGCGGAGGCGCCAGATTGGACAGGTTCATCGGGACAGGGCCTAACGGCCAGCGCATCGCTGCCGGCGCGCTACTCGGACCTCGCGAGCCGCTACCGCGGGCCGCAGGTGGACGTGCTGACGGGGGTGGGGGGCGGCGAGACGCCGCTGAGCTACGAGCCGGCGGAGCTGCGGCCCTACTTCGCGGCGCTGATCTTCGCCCGGCTGAGCGAGGCTGAGCGCGCGCCGGCGCCGACGCGCGCGGGCGCCTACGCCTTCACGCGCTGCGAGGCGGGCCAGGAGTGCATGCGGCTCGAGCTGCGGCTCGAGGCGCCGGCGGGGACGCTGAGGATCCCGATGCCGACGGGGCACCGGGTGGTCGAGGGGAGCGCGCGCCTGGGGGAGCGCGCGGCGGAGGTCGTCCGCGGGGCGGAGGGAGAGGCGCTGCTGGTGCTGCGGGCGCCCTCGAGCGTGGCGCTGCGCTACATGACGGCGCCGGCGACGGCAGGGGACGTGACGGCGGGGCCGACGTCGGGGCTGCTCTCGCCGGAGCTCGCGCGCGAGGCGGCGGCGTTGCGCGCGCGGCCGGTCGCGGAGCGGGTTCAGCTCCTCACGGCGCGGACGCGCCGACTGGTCGCATACAGCACCGACTCAGGGGTGGCGGCGGAGCATCGCCGGGCGGCCGGCCGCAGCTTCATCGCCCGGGCGGTGGAGATCGGCCGCGGCGACTGCGACGTGCAGAACGGGCTGCTGGCGGCGCTCCTGCAGGAGGCCGGGGTGCCGGCGCGGCTGGCGATCGGCTTCGTCGGCCAGGGCGGGGGCAGAGTCCGGCCCTGGCTGCACGCGTGGGTCGAGTACCTCGGCGAGGGCGGGGCGTGGGAGGTGGCCGACGCGAGCGTCGAGGTGGTGGCGGGGGCGCCGGAGGGACCGGCGCTGGTCGGCGAGGGGCCGACCGTCGAGGGGCCGGTCGGCGAGGGGGCGCCGGACGCGGAGGCGCTCCCGGTGATCGATGTCCCGAAGGACAGGTTGTTCAACGGGGGGATCGGGCTCCTGTTCGCGGTGGGCGCGGCCGGGTTGGGGCTCCTGGCGCTCGGGCTGCGCGGATGGACGCGGCGCGAGCTGGCGCTGGACGAGAGCGGCGATCTGTCGCGGCTCTTGCAGGGGGCGCTGCAGCAGCCAGAGGTGTTCCGCGCGGTGCCGGCGGTCTTCGAGCGGCCCCTGGTGCCGACGCTGGACGGGCGGGGGATCTCGCTGGCGCGGGCGAAGCTGCTGGCGGGGCGAGGGCGGCTCTTCCGCAGCGCGCGGCGGTCTCCGCTGGCGCTCGACGCGCTGGCGGGCGGTGCGGTGGTGCTGGGCGACAGCAACGAGGGGCGGGCGGTGGCCGACGCGCTGGGGGCGATCGACCTGGACCTCTGGGACATGTTGCTGGCAGAGGCGACGGAGACGCCGCTGCTGGCGGCCGCTTCGGTGCGGCTGCAGGGGTCGGGCGAGCGCTGGCAGGTGCTGGGGAACGAGGCGCTGGGGAGCGAAGAGGTGCGGAGCATCGACCTCGCGGCGTTGCGGCTGCGACGTTCGCCGCGGCGGGGGTGCAAGGTGATCCTCGTCGGGGCGAAGAACCCGTGGATCCTGGACGCGGAGAGGGTGTTCCCGTCGCGGCCCGAGGCGGCGGCTTTCGCGGCGCTCGAGTACCTGATCGATCGGCTCGACCTCGGGCCGGTTCGGGCGGCGTCGTTGCTCGAGGCGAGCGCGCGAGCGGCCCTACGCGAGGCAGCGGGGGGCCGGGCATGAGCGATACGGTCGAGCTGCGCGATCTGCTGACGATCGACATCGAGTCGGAGCTGCGCAAGTTGACGACGGCGCAGCTCCAGGGGCCCTGGCAGCTCCCGGCAGAGCTGGTGCGGCGGGCGCTGGCGGCGGGCGCCCGCAGCGTGGAGGTCGAGCTCAGCCGCGGCGGAGTGAAGGTCCGCGACGAGGGGAGGCCGATCGCGCGGGAGCACCTCGCGGCGCTCGGCGAGCTGCTGGACCGCGCGGCGACGCCGGAGCGTCGCCACCGGGCGCTGCTGACGCTGGAGGCGGCGGGGGCGCTGGCGCTGTTGGGGCTGCCGGCGTTGGGGGCGACGCAGGGCGAGCTGGTGACCTGCGAAGACGGGCTGATGCGGCGGCTCGAGTTCACGGCGCAGGGGCGGGTGCGCCTGCACGAGGCGACCGATCCGGCGCGCGCGCGCGGGACGACGGTGGAGCTCCGCGGCGCGCCGCTCGACGTGGGGCGAGCGCGGGCGTATCTGGCCGACGTCTGTCGCTTCGCGCCGGGGACCGTGCGGGTCGACGGCGACGAGATCAGCGCGGGGCTGTCGAGCTACTTCACGGGGCGCGAGCTCTCGTTGCCGCAGTACCGGCTGCGCGGGAGCCTGGCGCTGAGCCACCGAGGTGAGCAGGCGCGGGTGTGGCTCCTCGTGCACGGGGTGATCTCGACGCACGTCGGGGTGGCGCGCGCGCCCTGCTTCGACGCCATGGTGGAGGTCGCGGACAAGATCGCGGCGGGCGAGCTGCGGGGGACTGCGACGGCCGCGGACCTGCGTGACGCGATCACGCCAGCGCTGGAGGCGATCGTCGATGCAGGGGTTGGGCTGATGCTGGCCGTTGGTCCGCAGGTGGCCAAGCTGCCGGCCGTTTCGCAGGCCCGACTGCTCCATCTGCTCCTTCAGTCGCTTCGCTGCCGGCGCCGGGTCCCGGAGATCCTGGCCTTGCCGGTGGTGCCGACCCTTCTCGGCCGGGGACAGCGGGTCTTCTCGACGCTGACGGCGGTCGCGGCCGCGGGGAAGCCGGAGCCGGCCTTCGTGCTCGGGCCAGACCAGGAGCCCGAGGAGTTCGCGCTGCCTGACGCCCCCGTCTTCATTCTCGATACGGCCGAACGCGGCATGCTGGCGGAGCTCATGGGTCTCCGATTCCGGCCGGCGCCTCGACGCCAGGAGGAGGCAGTGCCGCTCATGGCGAAGGTCCGGCGAAGTGCCGGCCGATTTTGGCAATCGATCCGGCCCTCCCGTCGTGTCCTGGTAGAGAAGGAGCTATCTCAGGCGGAGCGGCGCTTCCTCGAGCAACTGCGGGTGGCGCTGCGTGGGGGGGCGAAGACCCCAGAGGTCGTCGAGATGTGTGTGGGCGCAGGAGCTCCGCGTGTGGAGGGCGAGGTGTTGCGCCTCGGGCGCGACCATCCAGACGTCCTTGCGGCGGTGGCGGCCGCCGAATTCGGCGAAGTGTGGGCGTATCCGGCCGCCATCGCGTTGTGTGGCGGCCAGTGCATGCCGGGAACGGCCACGCGCGCGACATGGATCCGGGGCTGGCACGAGGGGGTACAACGCTCGCGTGCGGATCGAGCGTCCGGATGACCCTCGGCTCGGCGACTACATCGAGCTGAGAGAGTTGGGGCACCAGCCGGAAGCGCGGCGCTTCGTGGCAGAGAGCGCGTTTGCGGTCGAGCGTCTGCTGGCGAGCGGCTTTGAGGTTCGCTCGGTTCTCGGGACGGCGGGGCACCTCGGCCGTCTGGCGCCGGTGCTCGCGGGGCGGCCGGAGGTCGAGGTGTACGAGGCGGAGCAGGGGGTGATCGGGGAGACGGTCGGCTTCAACTTCCACCGCGGGGTGGCGGCGTGCGGGGTGCGACCGCCGGCGCTGCGGTGGGACGGGGTGTCGGAAGAGACAGATCGATCGGCCCTGACCGTGTGGACAGACGTGCTGGCGCGTCCGAGGGCGCAGGTGCTCGTGGCCCAGGGGCTGCACGATCCGGCGAACGTGGGCTCGATTATCCGCAGCGCGCGGGCGTTCGGGGTCGACCTGGTGGCGCTCGATCGCCGCGGCGCGGACCCCTTGAGCCGGCGGGCGATCCGGGCGGCGATGGGCAACGTGTTCGCTCAGCCGGTGGTGGGGATCCACGACCTGGCGGGGGCGCTCGCGGAGGCGCGGCGGAGCGGCGCGCAGGTGCTCGCGGCGACGGTGGGTCCGCGGGCGCGGCCCCTGGGGACGGAGCGACGGGCGGCGCGGCGGGTGCTCCTGGTCGGCAGCGAGGGTTTCGGGCTGCCGGAGGCGCTGCTCCGGACGGCGGACGAGGAGGTGACGATCCCGATCGCGGCCGGGGTCGACTCGCTCGGGGTGGCGGCGGCGACGGCGGTCCTGCTCTACGGCCTCGCTCGCGGCGCGGGGCTCGGGCTATGATGCCGGCGGCCTCATGGACGTCGTCTTAAGCGCCTCCCTCGGGATCATGTTCCTCATCGTCGGGATCGCGGCGGTGTTCCTGATGTACTACCTGTGGGGCTTCCCCTTCGACCACGCCACGAACACGAGCGCCGCGCCGCCCTCGCTGATGCGGCTGCACCGGATCCTCGGCTGGCTCTTCATCCTCCTCTACATCGTGATGATGACGGAGATGGTGCCGCGGATGTGGAACTACCAGGTCGAGTGGCCGGCTCGGACCGTGGTGCACATGTGCTTCGGCATGGGGATCGGCTTCCTCCTGCTGGTGAAAGTGGCGATCCTCCGCTTCTTCCGCCACCTCGAGGAGTGGATGCCGGTGCTCGGGACGCTGCTGCTGGCGTTCACGATCCTGCTGTCGGGGCTGTCGATGCCGCACGCGTTCCGCGAGATGTCGCTGGCGAGCGAGGTCGGGGACGTGTACAGCGAGGAGAACCGCGCGCGGGTGGCGAGGCTGCTGGGCGCGGCGGAGCTGCCGCCGGAGGTCAAACCCGAGGACCTGACGACGAAGGATGCGCTGCGGGAGGGTCGGCAAGTGCTGCTGCGCAAGTGCGTGGCCTGCCACGACCTGAAGACGATCCTGGTGCGCCCGCGTTCGCCGGCAGATTGGGTCCGTACGGTCGACCGGATGACGATCAAGCCGGCATTTACGGAGCCGATCACGGAGCACGAGGCGCTGGTGGTGTCGGCCTACCTGGTGGGGATCTCGCGGGAGCTGCAGAAGTCGCTGAAGGAGCGTCGGTCGGAGGAGCTGGCGAAGCAGAAGTCCGAGGAGGCGCTGGCGGCGTCCGCGGCGGCCGCGGCGGGGCCGGCGAAGGGCCCGATCGACGAGGCGGCGGCGAAGAAGACCTACGAGGCGGTGTGCTCGCAGTGCCACGACCTCTCGGACGTCGACAAGGCGTCGCCCGCGACGGAGGCGGCGGTGACCGACCTCATCAAGCGGATGCTCGAGGAGAACGAGATGAAGGCGTCGCCCGCAGAGCTGGACATGATCGAGTGGTACATGATCAAGAAGTTCGTCCACCGCGGGTGACGGCTGCGGTATAAGGCCGCGTCTATGGTCCGAGATCTCGAGGGGAGAATTGTCGTCGTCACCGGCGGGGCCGGCGTGCTCGGTCGCGCTGTCGTCGCGGAGCTGGTCGCCGCGGGGGCCGAGGTGCGGGTCCCGTGCATCGAGGTCGCGTCCCCGGAGCTCCCCGGGGCGCGCTGTGTGGCGGGGATCGACCTGACCCAGGAGGCGCTCGTCGAGGGCTTCTACGCGGGGATCGAGGGGCTCTGGGCGTCGATCCACGTCGCCGGCGGCTTCGCCTGGGCGAAGGTCGAGGACACCTCGGCGGACCTGGTGCGGAAGCAGTGGGCGATGAACGCGCTGACGTGCTTTCTGTGCTGCCGGGAGGCCGCGCGGAGGATCCGCGCGGGCGGGGCCGGCGGGCGGATCGTGAACGTCAGCTCGCGCGCGACGCGGATCCCGGCGGCGGGGATGAGCGCGTACACGATGTCCAAGGCGGCGGTGGAGGGGCTCACGACCCAGCTCGCCGAGGAGCTCCGCGAGGAGGGTGTGCTCGTCAACGCGATCGCGCCGGGGATCATCGACACGCCGACGAACCGGGCCGACATGCCGAACGCGGACCACTCGCGCTGGACCAAGCCCGCAGACCTGGCATGGGTCATCCATCAGCTGGTGTCGCCC
>CAZMML010000050.1:0-10770 GCA_964567335.1 uncultured Nannocystis sp.
AAGGGCGACATCGTGGTCGCCAACGAGTTCAGCGGGAAGGTCCGCGGCATGCTCGACGATCGCGGGCGGGCGCTCGACGAGGTCGGGCCTTCGACGCCGGTGGAGGTCCTCGGCCTCGACGGCGTGCCCTCCGCGGGCGACCGCTTCAACGTGGTCGAGAGCGAGAAGGCGGCCCGTCAGCTCGTCACCCACCGCCGCGAGGTCCGGCGCCGCAAGGAGAGCGCGCGCTCCGGCCCGAGCATCCAGGACTTCATCCAGCGGAAGAAGACCCCGACGCTCAAGATCGTCATGCGGGCCGACGTGCAAGGCTCGGCCGAGGCGCTCAAGCAGGCGCTGCTCGAGCTCTCGACCGACAAGGTCAAGGTCGAGGTGATCTTCGCCGGCGTCGGCGCGATCACCCAGACCGACGTCAAGATGGCCTCCGCCGGCGAGGCGGTGATCATCGGCTTCAACGCCAAGCCGGTCGGCAAGGCGGGGCAGATCGCGGAGGCCGAGAAGGTGCCGGTCTACACCTTCAACGTCATCTACAACGCGCTCGACAAGACCCGCGAGCTGATGCTCGGCCTGCTCGAGCCCGAGTACCGCGAGCGCGACCAGGGCGAGGCGGAGGTCCGCGCCCTCTTCCCGATCCCCAAGGTCGGCGTGGTCGCCGGCTGCCGCGTGATGCGCGGCCTGATCCAGCGCACCAGCCACGTGCGGGTGGTCCGCGGGGGAACGGTGATCCACAAGGGCAAGATCTCGAGCCTGCGCGTCATCAAGGACGACGTGAAGGAGGTCCGCGAGGGCTTCGAGTGCGGCATCGTGATCGACAGCTTCCCGGAGATCGAGCCGGGGGACATCCTGCAGGCCTTCGAGATCGAGACGATCGCCCCGACGCTCTAGCCTATGGCGGGAAATCGCCTCCAGCGGGTCGAAGAGAACCTCCGTCGTGGGATCGCCGATGCGCTCCTCTTCGGGGGGATCAGCGACCCGCGGCTGCAGAACGTCAACTTCAGCGTAACCGGGGTCAAGGTCGACACCGAGTTGACGCTCGCGCGGGTCTTCGTGGACCTGCTCTCCCCCGATCACGACCGCGCGAGCGTCCTCGCCGGACTACGCTCGGCCGCGGGGATGATCCGCCGCGAGCTCCAGAGCCGGGTGCAGCTGCGCCGGATCCCGGAGCTTCGCTTCGAGTATGACGAGAGCGTCCAGCGCGGCCTGCGGATCGAGTCGATCCTCTCGGAGCTGAAGGACGAGCCGAAGGGCGAGGGCGGGGGTGACGCGGGTTGACGGCGTCCTGCTGCTGGACAAGCCCGAGGGCCCGACCTCGCACGACGTCGTCGGGTTCGTGCGGTGGGCGCTCGGCTGTCCGCAGGTCGGTCACTGCGGCACGCTGGACCCGCTGGCGACCGGGCTCTTGGTCGTCTGCGTCGGCGCGGCGACGCGGCTCGTCGCCTACTTGACCGGGGTCGACAAGGTCTACCGGGCCCGCTTCGCCCTCGGCGCCGCGACCACCACGGCCGATCGCGAGGGCGAGGTGACGGAGCGACGCGAGGTGAGCGCGGCCGAGCGGCGCGCGTGTGAGGATGTCCTGAAGGACATGTGCGGGGCGCTCTCGTTGGCGCCGCCGCGCTACTCGGCGGTCAAGGTCGACGGGCAGGCCGCCCACGCCCGGGCGCGCCGCGGCGAGGTCGTGGAGCTCGCCGCGCGGCCGATGACGCTGCACGAGGTCGGCGAGATCGCGGTCGACGAGGAGGGGATCGAGGCGACCTGCGCGGTGAGCAAGGGCACGTACATTCGGTCGCTGGCGGAGGAGCTCGGCCGTCGCGCGGGGCTCCCCGCGCACCTCGCCGCGCTCCGGCGGCTCGCGTGCGGCGCCTTCACCCTGGAGCATCCGAGCGCCCGGGTCCTGGGCGCTTCGCGTCTCCCTGATCGGCCGGGCATGCCGCCCAAATATCGCCTCGGCGTGCAAGGGGCCGAGGAGGGGAGGGGGGCCGCGCGGGCGCGCTTGCTCGCAGGACTCGTCACCATGGAGGACGCGCTGCCCTTCCCTGTGACCTTCATCCCGGGCTCGGCCGGAGCCCTGGAAGGCCTGCTTCACGGCCAATCCTGTCCCGCGGAGGCCCTGCCGGCGGGGCTCCCCGGCGGGTACGAGGGCCTCGCGGAGGGCCCGCGCAGGGGCGTGAGCTTTGCGCAGGGGCCCTTGGTGATCGCTCGTCTGGACCCGCAGGCGGGCGTCTGGCGGCCGGAACGTCTGATCCCGAGGTCCACCCCGGCGTCGAGCGACCCACGGGAGGCTTGACAGGCGCGGGTTTTGCCCTGATTTTCCGTCGGCAACAAAGTCACGCATTCAGGCGGGGGCAGGGGCCTCCGCGAGTCAGAACACCGGGCCCAAAGGGGCTGCAAAGATCATCGACAATGTCTCTCTCTCCTGATCGCAAGGCCGAGATCGTCAGCAAGTTCCAGACCCATGCCGGGGACACCGCGTCGCCAGAGGTCCAGATCGCCCTCCTGACCGCGCGGATCAACTACCTCACCGAGCACTTCCGCGGGCACTCCAAGGACTTCCACTCCCGCCGAGGTCTGCTCAAGCTGGTCGGTCAGCGGCGCCGTCTGCTCGACTACCTGCGCAACCGCAGCGTCGACCGCTACCGCGCCCTGCTCGGGGCGCTCAACATCCGCAAGTAGGTCGTAGCGACGGGGGCGCCTTCAAGGGCGCCCTCGCTGCTTCAGGCCCGAGGTCCGCGCACACCGCCGCGTTCGGCCGGCCGTGGGGTCACGCCGAGACGGTGGCGCGGGCGTACAGCACCCAGCCTTCCAACTCCACGGCGGAGTGTTTTTTGATGAACGTCATCACCGAGACCTGCACCGTCGGCGCGGTCGAGATCAGCTTCGAGACCGGCAAGCTCGCCAAGCAGGCGAGCGCGGTCGTGCTCCGCTGCGGCGAGACCGCGGTGCTCGTCACCGCTGTCAGCAGCCGCGAGCCGAAGCCCTTCGACTTCCTGCCGCTCACCTGCGAGTACCGCGAGTACCCAGCCGCCGCCGGCAAGATCCCAGGCGGCTACTTCAAGCGCGAGGGCCGGCCGACCGAGTGGGAGACCCTGACCTCGCGCTTCATCGACCGGCCGATCCGGCCGCTCTTCCCCAAGAGCTTCCGCTGCGACACGCAGGTGATCGCCACGGTGCTCTCGCACGACAAGGTGCACGAGCCGGACATCCTCTCGATCACCGGCGCCTCGGCCGCGCTGACGATCAGCGACGCGCCCTGGGAGGGCCCGATCGCGGGCGTCCGCGTCGCGCGGGTGCAGGGCAAGCTGGTCGCGTTCCCCTCGTGGGACCAGATCAAGATCGCCGACATCCACCTCATCGTGGCGGCCAGCCGCGACGCGATCGTGATGGTCGAGGGCGGCGCCGATCAGGCGTCCGAGCGCGACATGATCGACGCCTTGATGTTCGCCCACGCGGCGGCGCAGCCGCTGATCGACGCGCAGGAGCGCCTGCGGGCGCGCGCCGGGAGGACCAAGCGCGAGCACGTCGAGCCCGCGGTCGACGAGGCCTTCCGCGCGCAGGTCATGGCGGCGGCCGAGACCGAGCTGCGGGTCGCCTTCGCGATCACCGGCAAGCACGAGCGGCGCGACGCGATCCGGGCGGTGCACGCGCGGATCCAGGAGCAGTTCGCGGCGAGCCACCCCGACCGCGCGCCCGAGGTGACGGCGGCGCTCGGCAAGCTCGAGAAGAAGATCGTCCGCAGCCGCGTGATCAAGGAGGGCCGTCGGCTCGACGGCCGCGGCACGAAGGACGTGCGGCCGATCTACATCGAGGCGCACCCCTTCCCGCGGCCGCACGGCTCGGCGCTCTTCCAGCGCGGGGAGACGCAGGCGCTGGCGACCGTCACCCTCGGGACCGAGAACGACGCCCAGCGCCTGGACACGATCCGCGGCGACGTCACCCGCACCTTCATGCTGCACTACAACTTCTTGCCCTTCTGCACCGGCGAGTCGAAGCCGCTGCGCGGGCAGTCGCGGCGCGAGGTCGGGCACGGGGCGCTGGCGGAGCGCGCGATCAAGGCGATCATGCCGCCGCACGAGCGCTTCCCCTACACCGTGCGGATCGTCAGCGAGACGCTCGAGTCGAACGGCTCGTCGTCGATGGCGGCGGTGTGCGGCGGCTGCCTCGCGCTGATGGACGCGGGCGTGCCGATCAAGGCGCCGGTCGCGGGCGTGGCGATGGGCCTGATGCAGGAGGGCCGCGAGATCGCGATCCTCTCCGACATCCTCGGCGACGAGGACCACCTCGGCGACATGGACTTCAAGGTCACCGGGACGCGGGCCGGGATCACGGCGCTGCAGATGGACATCAAGATCGAGGGGCTCACCCGCGAGATCCTCGAGGCCGCGCTCGAGCAGGCGCGCGAGTCGCGGCTGCACATCCTCGGCAAGATGCTCGAGGTGCTGGCGGAGCCGCGCGCCGACGTCAGCAAGTACGCGCCGCGGATCGTGACCATGCAGGTCAAGGTCGACAAGATCCGCGAGGTGATCGGCCCCGGCGGCAAGACGATCCGGGCGATCATCGAGCAGACCGGGTGCGCGATCAACATCGAGGACTCCGGCCGGATCTCGATCGCGCACAACGACATCGGTCAGATCGACCGCGCTCGCCGTCTGATCGAGGGGCTGATCGCGGAGCCCGAGGTCGGCGCGACCTACCACGGGGTGGTCAAGCGGATCGTCGAGTTCGGCGCCTTCGTCGAGATCCTGCCGGGGACCGACGGCCTCATCCACATCTCGGAGCTCGAGGAGCGGCGGGTCGAGCGGGTCTCTGACGTCGTCCAGGAGGGCGACGAGGTGGTGGTGAAGGTGATCAGCGTCGATCCGACGGGCAAGATCCGCCTCAGCCGGCGGGCGGCCTTCGGCGTCGACCCCTCCGAGGTCCAGAACCTCCGCGGGTGAGCGCATGTCGCAGGTCCCCTCGCTCGCGGTGCACCGGATCGACCCGCTGGCGGCGCTCCCGCGGAGGATGAGCGCCGAGGCGGCCGGGCTCGACCTCGCCGCCTGCCTGCCCGGGGGGGGGGTCGTGCTCGCGCCAGGAGCGCGGGCGCTGATCCCCACCGGGATCGCGCTTGCGATCCCGCCCGGCTTCGAGGGGCAAGTGCGGCCTCGCTCCGGACTTGCGCTTCGGCACGGGATCTCGATCGTGAACTCACCGGGTACAATCGACGCCGACTACCGCGGTGAGCTCAAAGTCCTCCTTATCAACCTCGGCTCCGAGCCCTTCGCCGTCGAACACGGCGACCGGATCGCGCAACTGGTGGTCGCGCCGGTGGCGATGGCGGAGCTCCGCGAGGTCGGGGAGCTGCCCGCGGCGGCGCGAGGCGGCGGCGGGTTCGGGAGCACGGGTGTGTAGCTCGGAGGGCGCGTGATGGAGCTGAGCGCGGGGACCCTGATCTGC
This sequence comes from uncultured Nannocystis sp., assembly GCA_964567335.1. GTDB lineage: Bacteria > Myxococcota_A > Polyangia > Nannocystales > Nannocystaceae > Nannocystis. The sequence goes on from CAZMML010000050.1 coordinate 5,428, forward strand.
GGCCGCTTCGAGCTCATGCGCGAGGAGTCGCCGAACACTGGCTCGCCGGTGTTCGGTCCGACGTGGGCGGTGCTCGACACGGAGACCGGCGAGCCGGCGCGCGCCTGCTTGCTCGACGCGAGCCTCCTACCGGGCGTCGAGGAGCGGCGGGCCTTCGTGCGCGCGGTCGGCGAGCTGGGCGACCTGCGCGACCCGTCTCTGGTGCCGCAGGTCTTCGTCGGGGAGGACGGTGACCACGCGGTCGTCTGCTACGACCCGCTGCAGGCCTTCGCGCTCGGCGATCTCTACGACGGGACCGGCGCCGTCGACGTCCTCGGCGAGTCCGGGCGGCTCGCGCGCCGGCTGGCCCGCGCGCTCGCGCTGCTGCACGCGCGCGGGCGGGTCCACGGGCTGCTCGCGTGCGAGGCCGTCTTCGTCGGCCCGCAGGGTCCGGCCGTGTTCCAGCACGGCTTCGCCCCGCTCTGCGTGAGGGCCGAGCTCGAGCGCCGCTGCCGGGCCTTTCACGTCGCGAGCCTGGCCTTTGAGACCCGCGGCGCGGGGGCCTTCACGCCGGCCGCGGACGTGTTCGGGTTTGGGGCCACGCTGGCCCAGTTCGTCACCGGGCTGCGCGGGGACGCGGCGTTGCGGGCCGCCGAACCCGCGGGGCTCCCCGCGGGGCTGTGGGCGTTGATCAAGGCCTGCCTCGCGGAGGAGCCGACGGCGCGGCCGCGCGACGGCGCAGAGCTGGTGAGGCGCCTCGGCGAGGTGCTCCCCGGCGAGACCGAGGGGGCCCCGACAGGGGAGGCCTCCGCTCCCGCCCCCGTCGCGGCCTCGGAGCCGGTGGCCGCGGGGCCGGAGTCGGCGGCGGCGTCCGAAGCTGTCCCTGAGGACGCAAGACCCGCCGGCGACGCGGATCTTCGGCCGCGCGCAGCCGGCAAGCTGATCCCGGTGACCTCGTTCGAGGAGATGCTCCTGACGAGCGATCGGACCCACCGCCCGGCGACCTTGCCCCCGGGATCGTTGTCCGCGTCCGCGGTGACCGCGACCGCGACTCTCGAGGGGGCGGGCCGGTCTGCGAGCGGCCTCCGGCGGATCCACGTGCTGACCGAGGACGCGATCGTCCGCCCCAACAAGCCGACGTCGCGGCCTGCCTCGGACCCGCACGACGGGATCATCGGCGGGACGGCGGCCGAGATCGAGGCCGCGAGCAAGGCGCCGACCCGCAAGCTCGATCCCTCGGGGGCCGTCGCGGTGGCGGACGCGGCGCTCGCCGCGGCGGCGGACGCGACAGCGGCCGCGGTCGTCGCGGCGGCGAAGGCGGCGGCGACGATGCCACCGACACCCACGGCGCAGCCGGCGACGCCGACCTCGCCTCCGGTGGCCGTACCGACGCCGCCGCCGCCGGCCAAGACCGGGGACAGCAACCTGCTGTGGTGGGTCCTGGCGATCCTGGCGGTCCTCGCGGCCGTGGCGCTCGTGTCGCGCTGAGGTAGAGTCGGCGGCGTATGCCAGCCACCGACCTCCAGCTCCGTCACGCGTTGCTCCCGGGCGGGACGCTCGACGCGTTGCCCGCGGACTTCGACGCGCTCGGGGCGCGCTACAGCGGCAAGGTCCGGGAGAACTTCACGCGCGGCGGGGAGCGGCTGATCGTGGTCACCGATCGCGTGAGCGCCTTCGACGTCGTGCTCGGCACGATCCCCTTCAAGGGGCAGGTGCTCAACACGCTGGCGCGCTACTGGTTCGAGGCGACGCGCGCGGTGTTCCCGAACCACCTGATCGACGTGCCTGATCCGCAGGCGATGCGGGTCGTGGAGTGCGCGCCGATCCCGGTCGAGTTCGTGGTCCGCGGCTACCTCACCGGGGTCAGCGACACGAGCGTGTGGCGGGCCTACGAGCGGGGGGAGCGGGTCTTCTGCGGGCACCGCTTGCCGGAGGGGATGCGCAAGCACGAGCGGCTGCCGCGTCCGATCGTGACCCCCTCGACGAAGGCGCCGAAGGGGCAGCACGACGAGAGCGTCAGCGGCGACGTGGTGGTCGCGCGAGGGCTCGTCTCGCGCGAGCGCTTCGAGGCGCTGGAGCGCCGCTGCCTCGAGCTCTTCGCGGTCGGGCAGCGGATGGCGGCGGCGCGGGGGCTGATCCTGGTCGACACGAAGTACGAGGTCGGGGTCGACCCGCGCGGCGAGCTCGTGCTCATCGACGAGATCCACACGCCAGACAGCTCGCGCTACTGGTACGCCGACGGCTACGAGGCTCACATGACGCGCGGCGAGGATCCCCGCAGCCTCGACAAGGAGTTCCTTCGCCGCTGGCTGGTCAGCCAGGGCTTCCGCGGCGAGGGTCCGCCTCCGCCGGTGCCGGACGAGGTCCGCGTCGAGGCCGCGCGCCGCTACATCGAGGCCTGCGAGCGGATCACGGGGCTCCCCTTCGTGCCCGAGGACTCGCCGCCGGTCCCGCGGCTGCGCCGCGCGCTCGGCCTCTGAGGCTTGCAAGCGCGGCGGCGCCGGGTCACGCTGGGGGCGATGCAGTCGCTCGTCGCCTCGTGCCTCGCCTTCACCTTCGGTCTGATGATCCTCTCGGCGATCATGCCGGGCCTGCTGGTCCGCGACCTGTGGAGCGCCTTCAAGGCGTCGCTGCTCTGCGGGCTGCTCAGCGCGGTGTTCGGCAAGCTGCTCTTCGCGCTGCTCTCGCTGATCTTCTTCTTCCCGATCTTGATCAGCGGGCCGCTCGGGGTCTTCCTGGTGCAGGCGCTCGTCAACGCGATCCTCCTGACGATCACCGAGAACCTGGTCGACGGCGTGCGCTTCGTCCGCTGGCGCACCGCGATGTGGGCTGCGATCGGTCTGACGATCCTCCAGATGCTTGTCGCGCGCGCGGTCACAAGCTAGCGAGGCGCGCGTCGCCTCACGGCTCTGCGCTGCGGGCGCCGAGGAGGTCGGGGGCGCGTCTGCTAGGCTCCGCGCGCGATGTGCGGGGTTTTCGGCGTCCACAATCACCCTGAAGCAGCCAACTTGACCTACCTCGGGCTGCACGCGCTGCAGCACCGGGGACAAGAGTCGGCGGGAATTGTGAGCAGCCGGGGCGGGACGCTCCACGCGGTGCGGAAGATGGGGCACGTCGCCGACGTGTTCGTCGAGGGCACCTTCCGCCAGCTCGAGGGGCGAGTGGCGATCGGCCACGTGCGCTACACGACCGCGGGGGGGTCGCTGCCGAAGAACGTCCAGCCGCTGACCGCCGAGTACCGGCACGGGGCGATCGCGCTGGCGCACAACGGCAACCTCGTCAACGCTGAGGTGCTACGCGACGAGCTCGAGCAGGCCGGGGCGATCTTCGCCAGCAACTCGGACACCGAGGTCATCTTGCAGCTCCTCGCGCGCAGCCGCGAGGTGGACCTGATCGCGCGCCTGCGCGACGCGCTCGGGCGGGTCCAGGGCGCCTACAGCCTGGTGCTGCTGACGGAGGACCGCTTGATCGCGGTCCGCGACCCGCACGGTTTCCGTCCGCTGGTGCTCGGGCGGCTGCGGAACCACCCGGACTGCCACGTGGTCGCCTCGGAGACCTGCGCCTTCGACCTGATCGAGGCCGACCGGGTGCGGGACGTGGAGCCCGGCGAGATCCTCGTGATCGACGCGGAGGGGCTGCGGAGCTACCATATCCCGCGTCTGGAGCGGCGCCTCTGCGTGTTCGAGCACGTCTACTTCGCCCGCCCGGACAGCGTGATCGACGGGCTCGCCGTGTACGACGCCCGGGTTGCGATGGGCGAGGCGCTGGCGCGAGAGTCGGGGGTCGACGCGGACGTCGTGGTGCCGGTACCCGACAGCGGGATGGTCGCCGCCCTCGGCTACGCGAAGGCGAGCGGGATCCCCTTCGCCATGGGCCTCATCCGCAACCACTACGTCGGGCGGACCTTCATTGAGCCGAAGGACTCGATCCGTCACTTCGGCGTCAAGCTCAAGCTGAACCCGGTGCCGCCGGTGCTGCGGGGGCGCCGGGTCGTGGTCGTCGACGATTCGCTGGTGCGGGGGACCACCTCCCGCAAGATCGTCAAGATGATACGCGCCGCGGGAGCGGCCGAGGTCCACCTGCGGATCTCGTCGCCGCCGGTGATCAGCCCCTGCTACTATGGCATCGACACGCCGACGCGCATGGAGCTGATCGCCGCCAGCCACACGCCGGACGAGATCGCCCGCTACCTCACGGCCGATTCGCTCGCGTACCTCTCGCTCGAGGGGCTCATGGCGGCGGTCCGTGCGGGATCTAGTGCTACTTTCTGCGACGCCTGCTTCACCGGCGCCTATCCGATCGCCTTCGCGCCCCCGCAGGACAGGCGACAGCTCCGCCTGATCGAGGCCTAAGCCCATGAACGACGCGACGATCCTCCCCGAGCACAACAAGGTCACCGAGCAGCTCGCCCGCCTCGCGCACCGCCTGAGCGAGCTGCGGAGGCATCTTTGACTACGCTGGCAAGCGGGAGAAGCTAGAGGAGCTCGACGCCCAGACCGTGGATCCCGCGTTCTGGGCCGACGGAGTGCGCGCCAAGGAGGTGCTGCGCGAGCAGTCGACGCTCAAGAAGATCGTCGGCGATCTCGATGAGGCGCAGACCCGCCTCGACGACGCGCAGACGCTCTATGAGCTCGGGCGCGAGGAGGGCGACGAGGCGAGCTTGCGCGACGCCTGGTACGCGCTCGGCACGCTCGACGCGCGCCTCGCCAAGATGGAGTTCCGCCGGATGCTCTCCGGTCCCTACGACGAGAAGGGGGCGCTGCTCTCGATCAACGCGGGGGCCGGCGGCGTCGACAGCCAGGACTGGGCGCAGATGCTCATGCGCATGTACCAGCGCTGGGGCGAGCGCCACGGGTTCACCGTCGAGGTGCTCGACCTGCAGGAGGCCGAGCAGGCCGGGATCCGCAGCGCCGAGCTCGCGATCAGCGGCGAGTTCGCGTACGGCTACCTGCGCTCGGAGATCGGCGTCCATCGTCTGGTGCGGATCTCGCCCTTCGACGCCAACGCGCGCCGGCAGACCAGCTTCGCCAGCGTGATGGCGCTGCCGGACCTCGGCGACGACGAGATCGACATCGAGATCAGGGACGCCGATCTCGAGGTCGACACCTTCCGCTCGGGCGGCGCCGGCGGCCAGCACGTCAACAAGACCGACTCGGCCGTGCGCCTGCGCCACCTCCCCAGCGGAATTGTGGTCGCGTGCCAGGCCGAGCGCTCGCAGCACAAGAACAAGGCGATCGCCATGCGCATGCTCAAGGCCAAGCTGTGGGACCTCGAGCGGCAGCGTCGCGAGGCCGAGAACGAGAGCCTCCAGGGCGAGAAGAAGAAGATCGAGTGGGGTAGCCAGATCCGCTCGTACGTGCTCCA
>CAZMML010000051.1:0-10723 GCA_964567335.1 uncultured Nannocystis sp.
GGGCGCGGCGGGGGGGGCGGGCCCCTCGCGGGGGCGGGGGCCCCCCCCCCCGCCGGCCGCGCCGCCGCGCGCGGCGCGGATCGTCTGCCCCTGGGCGACCTTCCAGGCGAGGTAGAGCGCGCCCGCGTCGGTGCGCGCGAGGGCCGGCTCGGCGTCGGTGAGCGCCTGGTCGAGGATGGCCTCGGTGGTCCACGCGTTCTGCGGCGTGAGCAGCTTGACGACCCCGATCTTGCTGTCCGCGGCGCGCACGTAGGCGATGACGAGGTCGCCCTGGGCGTCGACGAGGGCGGCGGGGGTGAGGGACTTGTTGACGGCGGGCGGCGGGGCCTGGGTCGAGGCCTGCCACGCGCCGCCCGGCGAGCTCTTGAGGCTGAGGTAGACCTTGCCGTCGTCGCCGGCGTAGACGGCGTAGGTCTCGGCGGTCCCGGCGGCGAGGGTCGCCGCGCTGGGACCGAAGGCCTGGATCTGCACCATGCCCGCGGGGATCGGCGCAAAGGGCGCCCAGGCGCCGTCGGTGAAGAGGGCGCTGTAGTGCTTGTTGTCGGTGCCGAGGAAGCTCAGGGTGGCGGCGACGCCGGCGCTCGCGAGCGCGGGGCCGTCGAGGCCGAAGCCGAAGTCGCCGACGTCGGCGAAGTTGGAGAGGATGTCCGGCTGCGTCGGTGACCAGGTGGCGTAGCTGAGCTCGTTGTCGTCCTGCGGGACCGGGCCGGCGCGGCGGACGGCGGCGAGCGCCCCGCCGGTCGGCAGCGGGGCGAGGGCGGCCTCGCGGAGGGTGACGCCCGCCTGGCTCACCGACCAGCCGACGCCCGGGATCCAGCGGGCGAAGAGGCCGGGGGCGTCGCCGACGCCGACGAGCGCGAGCAGGGCCTGACCGGCGCTGCAGTCGCTGAGGCAGCCGTCCTGCTCGTCGTCGTCGCCGTCGTCGCAGACCTCGCCGGGCTGGACGACGCCGTCGCCGCAGGAGGGCGCCTCCCCGGTGGACGAGGCGGCGGAGGAGGAGCCGCCGGAAGAGCCGCTCGAGCTGGCGGCGGTCGTGCTCGAGGTCGGGTCCGGGCCGGTGGTCGGCTCGGCGGTCGTGCTGGCGGTCTCGCCGGTGGAGGTGTCCGGTCCGCTCGTGAAGCTGGCCTGGGTGGTGGTCGAGAGGGTGGCGCTGGTGTCGGTGAAGCCCGAGGGGGCGCCGGTCGAGCAGGCGAGGACGACGAGGAGCCAGGGGGCGAGGGGCGCTCGCATCGGGCGATCATGCAGGAGGCGGCGCGCCTTCGCCACCTCAGGCGCGAGCGCACACGCGCGCGGACCGGGGGGGTGACAGATCGGTCCGGGTCTGGACAATCACAGCGGATGCCCGTGTCCCACCCGGTCTCCGCGGCGCCGCCGACCCTGGCGGAGGTGTACCGCGCGCACGCCGGGTTCGTGTGGCGGGTGTGCCGCCGCCTCGGGGTGCCGGAGGCGGCGCTTGAGGACGTGGTGCACGACGTCTTCCTGGTGGTCCACCGCCGCCTCCACGAGTACGACGGTCGCGCCGCGATGACCTCGTGGCTCTTCGGGATCGCCCGCGGGGTGGCGGCGAACCTGCGGCGCAGTCAGGCCCGGAGCGAGCGCAAGCTGGCGGTCGTGCCACCGCCAGCGGGCCCGCTCGACCCGGAGCGGACGACGGAGCGCGAGCAGGCGGCGGCGTTCGTGCAGAAGTTCCTGGAGGGCCTCGACGAGGAGCGACGCCTCCTCTTCGCGCTGGCCGACATCGAGGGGATGAAGGTGCCGGAGATCGCCCAGGCCCTGGGCGTCAACCTCAATACTGCGTACTCGCGGCTCCGGGCGACGCGAGAGCTCTTTCAACGCGCGCTGGCGGAGCGTGAAGCTCCGCGCGCGAGGAGTGCGGCGGGATGACGGAGCGAGACGAGCGACCCTTGGACCTTGATCCGCGGGCGAGCTGGGCGCTGCAGGCGTTCCGCGAGGACGACGACATGCCAGCGGCGACGCGCGCGCGGGTGTGGGAGCGGGTGGAGGCGTCGGCCGCGAGCCCGGCGGCGCGTCGCGGGCTGTCCCCTGGGACATGGGCCGTCCTGCTCCTGGCGGCGGCCGCGTTGGTGCTGGTGGCGTCGCGGGTCGACGTGCTCAGCCCCCGCGTGGCGGAGCGCGGCGGGTCGGCGGCGGCGCACGCTCGCGAGGGCGAGGCCGGCGGGGCGGCGAGCGTCCAGGTCCGCGGGGCGGCGCGCGCTGAGGAGGGCCCGAAGCCGGCGAGTGAGGCGCCCGCGCCGAAGGCCGAGGCGGGGCAGAGCCCGGTCGCGGCGGAGCGTGAAGCGGGTGATGTCCGCGGGCCTTCGCGCTCCGGCGGCGGGCGCGGCGGCGCGGCCAAGGCCAGCGCGGCGGGCTCCGCGGCTCCGGCAGCGGACGATCTGGCCGCCGAGGCGGAGGCGCTCGCGCGGGCTCAGGCGGCGCTGGCGGGCGGGCGTCCGCAGGAGGCGCTCGCGGTGCTCTCGGAGTACGCGCGTCGCTTCCCGCGGGGGGTGTTGCGCGAGGAGCACGACGCGCTGCGGGCGATCGCCCTGTGCGCGAGCGGGTCGCAGGAGTCGGGCAAGGAGGCGGCGGTGGATTTCCTCCGCGAGCGTGCGGCGTCGGCCCTGGCGGAGCGCGTGCGTACGGCCTGCGAGGTCTGACAGCATCCGGAGAGGGCGACCTCGAGGTGCGGTGGAAGTCCGCAGGTGTGACGTCGTCCGGAGAAGATCGGCGACGGACGACAGGGGCGATGATCTGTGGTTGCAGCGCTTGTCTGCGCTGGCGTTCCCATGAAGACCTCCGCGAGCGCTTGCGCGCGCGCGCGTGGCGGGGTAACTTCGCGCAATCATGCCGCTGACGCCTCGACCGAAGGTCCCCGTACTGGTCCAGATGACCCTCGCCCTGGCGGCGTGCGGGGACAGCGGGAAGACGAGCTCTTCGAGCGTGACCGACGTGTACCCGACGGCGGGGCCCTGCGCACACAACCCGAGCTCGGCCGAGTGCTCGACCGGCTCGACCGGCTCGACCGGCGCGCCGACCACGACGCTGATGACGACGACCGATCAGCACCCGACAGCGGGTCCCTGCGCGCACAACCCGAGCGGTCCGGAGTGCAGCACGGGCACGACGGACGCGTCGTCCGGGAGCACGGACGCGACCGGGAGCACGGGCGCGACCGGGAGCACGGACGCGACCGGGAGCGGCACCGCGGGGTCCACCGCGGGGTCCACCGGCACCACGTCGACGAGCGGGTGAGGCGTGTCCGCGGCCGAGGTCGAGGCGGTCGATCCGCGCTGGCTCGAGTGGATCGCCGAGAACCTGGCCCGGGGGGCGAGCGAGGCGGAGCTCGTCGCGGCGCTGAGCGAGGAGGGGCTGCCGGAGGGGAGGGCACGGGCGTGCGTGGGTGAGGTGCTGGGTTCGCCGGCGATCGGCGCGGCGCGGCGGCTGTGGTGGCGGGTGCAGGCGCTCGAGCAAGTCGTGCGGCTGCGGCGTGAGCACCGGGTGGTGCCGGGGTCGCAGACGGTGGCGCGGCGGACGCTGCCGCCGGTCGAGGAGTTCATCGCGCGCTACTGGGTCCCGGGGGTCCCGGTGGTGTTCACAGATCTGGTCCCGCGCTGGCCAGCCTTCGGGCGCTGGGGCCCGGACGACCTGGCCCGGCGCTTCGGCGAGGTCGAGGTCGAGGCCTGCGTCGGGCGCAAGGGCAGCGCGGCGCCGGACTCGGGGTGGTCGGAGCTGCGTCGCTCGCTGCGCGTGCGCGAGCTGGTCGAGCTCGTTTGCGCGGCCGGGGCGGGCAACGACGTGTACATGATCGCCAAGAACGCGGCGCTCGCGTACTCGGGGCTCCGCGCGCTGCTGGCCGAAGTGGAGCTGCCGCCGGAGTACTTCGTGCCGCCCCCCCCCGAGCGGATCGCGCTGTGGTTCGGGCCGGCCGGGACGCACACGCCGCTGCACCACGACGGCGACGACAGCCTGCTGTGCCAGGTGCTCGGACGCAAGCGGATCCGCCTGGCGCCGCCGGAGTCGATGCCGCTGCTCGAGCGCTCGGACGGGGTGTACAGCGCCTGGGATCCGCGCGGGCCGGAGGAGCTCGACGCGGGTCCCGAGCGACTGCTCGAGGTGGAGGTCGCGGCCGGCGAGGCGCTCTTCATCCCGGCGGGGTGGTGGCACCAGGTCGACGCGCTCGAGCTCAGCATGACGGTGACGGTCCAGTCCTTCGCGTGGCCGGGCGACTCGTCGTGGTACCGCCCAGGCACGGCGCTGCGCGGGCGGCTGCCGCGCGCCCTGACGTCAGCGTCGTGAGCCTGGTCGCGGGTCCGGGAGGACGAGAATCGGCGAGGCGAGACACAGAGCCGTCGCCGGCCGGACAAGTACCGGTCGAGCCAAGGAAAGCGACGACGATGAACCTGCTTAACTTTCTTAACAAGACCAAGCTCCACCTGCTCGCGGGCGCGCTGCTGGGCGCCGGAGCGGCCGCGTGCGACCCGAAGGTGATCGGCGACGAGAGCGCGGGCGACGTGATGTGCGACGAGGGCGAGACGAAGCCCGCCGAGGACGGGTGCAACACCTGCACCTGCGCGGACGGCGACTGGGCCTGCACGGAGAAGGCGTGCGAGTGCCAGGACGGCGACACGAAGCCTGCCGGGGACGGGTGCAACACCTGCACCTGCAGCGAGGGGATGTGGGCGTGCACCGAGATCGGCTGCGACCCGCCGCCCGAGTGCATGGAGGGCGAGACGAAGCCGGCCGGGGACGGGTGCAACACCTGCGGCTGCATCGATGGGATGTGGGCGTGCACGTTGATCGGCTGCGGCACCTGCGGCAACGGGGCGCTCGACCCGGGCGAGACCTGCGACGACAGCAACACGATCAGCGGTGACGGCTGCGACGAGTCCTGCCAGCTCGAGGTCGAGAACGCGATCGAGCTCTGCACCGAGCCCGGGCCGATGGATCCGAAGACGATCATGGGCGCGGTGATCGAGGGAGACTCGCTGCTGGTCGACGTGCAGTACGGCGGCGGCTGCGCGAAGCACGTGTTCACGTACTGCTGGGACGGGGCCTTCCTCGAGTCGTTTCCGGTGCAGGTGATGACCGAGCTCTTCCACGAGTCGAACGACGACGCCTGCGACGCGCTGATCAGCGAGATGCTGACGCTCGACCTGGTCCCGCTGAAGACCGAGTACCAGAAGTCCTACCAGACCATGACGGGGGAGATCTCGATCAACCTCAAGGACTGGCAGGGGGGGCTGCTCTACTCGTTCTAGCGGCGGAAGATCAGGAGGTCGTCGCCGCGGAGCCTCGCGCGCATGAAGATCTGCGCGAGCGCGAGGTCCCGGCGGAACGCCTCCGTCGCGTTGCGCCCGCGCTCAGTGCCGCGGTGCCAGCCGCGCGTCTGGGTCTCGACCTTGAAGCAGGGCCGCGTGCCCGCGAAGACCTGGCCGCTGTCCACTCCGAGGCTCACCACCCCCGCGGGCGGCTGGCCGGTGACGAGCCCCGCCGCCCAGCGGCCGAAGTTCGCCCCGGTGACCTCCGTCGAGACGTAGCGCCCCGCGAGCGCGTCCTCGCGGGACACCGCCAGCGGCAGCACGATCGCCGCGAGCAGCACCCGCCGCCCTCCTGGGAGTTGGAAGAGGTGGCGGGCCCCGGCCGGCGCCTCCGCGTGCCCGACCGACCCCTCCGGCCGCGCCCCCGGGAACGCGAGGCTGACCGCCCGTGCCAACTGCGCCGGCTCGCCGACGAAGGCCGCGGTCGGGTTCTCGGCCACGCCCTGAAAGGGTCCGAAGCCCGTCACCCCCACCTTCGCGTCGCCGGGGCCGGCCGCCAGCGCGCGCAGGGCGACCGCCAGCACCCGCGCGATGTGCTCGAGGTTCGTCGGCCGATCGCAGAGCGAGCGCGCCGTCGCGGCTCCCGGCCCCGTCGAGCGATCGGGGGGCACGTGGATGAAGCCGACGCGCGTCGTCCCCGCGAAGGGCGCCTCGCTCCGGAGGTCGAGGAGGTTGGCGAGCTGGTCGCCGCAGAAGAAGGTCCCCGGGTCGACCCCGAGGTGTACGTCGGCCTCGCCGCCCGGCGCCGTGACCACGGCGCGGAGTGGGTCCCGCTCGGCGACGTAGAGGTCGCTGTCGCGGATCCCCAGGTCCCGCGCCCGCGTGTCGGCGCCGGGCTGGTAGTCGACGCCGTAGCTGTTGATGTCGGGAGCGCCTGGTTCGAGCAAGGTCCTCACCTCCGAGGATCAACAGCGGGGCGGGGCAGGGCAAGCCCTCGCGGCCGGGTCCCGCGGGGGCCCGGCCGCGCGGCCCTCACAGCGTCGCGGTGACGCGGATGACGTGGCCCTCGGGGTGCGCGATCCTCAGCTCGCGCTCGCCCCAGGGCTTGTTCTCCGGCGGCGACACGACGATCACCCCGGCGTCGATCGCGAGGCGGTGCACCAGGTCGACCTCGGCCGGCGAGGCCATCCACCAGCAGTGCCAGGTCGCGCCCGCGTCGTCGCCGACGCCCGGGCCGACCGGGTTGCCGCCGCGGAGGCCCTGGCTGTCGCGGCTGAGGAAGAGCTGTCCCCAGCCGAAGCGCAGGCACGCGAAGCTGTCGCCGAAGGCGTACGCCAGCGACCACCCGAGCTTCTGGAACCACGCGACGCTGGCGTTCACGTCCGACACGTTCAAGATCGGCGTCACGAACGCCCCGCGCTCCGAGAACTTGGTGGGCGGGTTCGGATTGGGGTTCGGTTCGGGATCCGGATCGGGGTTCGGCGGCGCGACCTGCTTGACCTGGAAGTAGAAGCGGTAGTCGCTGCGGTCGTGCAGCATCGACGCGTGCGACGTGTCGCTGTCGGCCGGCGTGCCCTCGAGCGTGAGCACGGGGATCGAGTTGAACGCGTACTCGTAGGCGCTGTTCGGGCGGTTGAAGGAGCCCTGGTAGAACTGCGTGTCGCTGCCCTGCTTGAAGGCGTAGTGCCGGTAGGCGCTGCCGTCGTGGAGCATCATCCAGCGCGACCAGTCGGTGTCGTCCGGGAAGCCGGTCACCGGGATCGCCGGGATCGAGTTGTGCCCGAAGCGGTACATGTCCGTGCCCTCGACCCACGACGACTGGTAGAGCGTCCGGGGGTCCCCCGCTCGGCGCAGGTAGAGGCGGTAGGCGCTGCCGTCGTGCAGCATGGCGAAGCTGCTCGCGTCGCTGTCCGCCGGGAAGTCGACGAGCCGGAGCACGGGGATCGAGTTGTGCCCGAACACGTAGGCCGAGCCGTCGAAGCTCCCCTGGTAGATCGTGTCGTTGCTGCCGCGCCGGAACGCGTAGAAGCGGTAGGCGCTCCCGTCGTGCAGCATCGCCCAGCGCGAGAGGTCCGCGTCGGGCGGGAAGTTGGAGATCGGGATGTTGGGGATCGAGTTGTGACCGAAGCGGTAGACCGAGGTACCCGCGACCCATGCGAACTGATTGAGCGACGCCATCAGGATTCCTTTCACTGCACCCGACGCGGCGATCGACACTCACCCACAGCCAGCGCACCGCCGCGAAGGGACGCCACGCTCGCACGCCGAAGCGGCCGCCTCAAGACGACATGTCCGCGCGTTGCGACGGAGCGCGGGCGCCCCGACGCCGCGCCTCCGCGCGGCGAGGTCCGCGACCTCGCGCGCGGGCCCTCATGACCGCGCGTTCAGGGCTCCGGCCCAGGGTCCCCAGCCCCCGGCCGCGCACGCGCGTAGGGGCGGCCCCTATCGTCTTTAAGACATGAATCTCAAGACATGATCGTTAGTGCAGCCACTCGTGCCTGCGAGCGCGCTCCTGCAGCGCGTGCACGGTGTCGTTGGTGTAGTCGCCGATGATCTCTCGGACGACGACCTTCTGCAGCGAACTGCGCGCGGCGTCGCGGAGCCGCCCGACGAAGTCGGCCGGGGCGGCGATCACCAGGCGGCCGAACTGCTTGCGGTGCTGCGCCTGGGTCAGGCGCTCGACGACCTGACGGACGAACTTCTGGTCCTGCTCCTGCGCGCCGCGCCCCTCGGAGAGGAGGTCGCGCCGTCCTGAGGAGCTGCTCAGGCTCGCGCGACGGTCCGGGCGCGCGGTCTGGGACTCGAGGGTCTCGATGGGCGTCAGCGTGGGCCGGAGCCGCGTCCCGCTGACCTCGAAAAGGTGAGCCTGACTGCGATCCGCGACGATGAACCAGGTCGATTCCATTCACGTACCTCCTCATCTTTGATGCTGGAGCAGGCCCTGGAGCCGCTCAAGGCGCCCCACGGTGCTCCCGCGTGAACTACCGCGGGGCCCGGCGCTCCCATTCCCTTCCCCTCGCGCCCCCGCCGACCTCCGAACCGCCGCGAGGCCCCCCTCGCGGGCAAAAATCACCCCTTCCGCGGCGCGTGAGCAGGCGCATTCGAGCCGGAGATCGCCAGCACAGGTTCACGTCAGCGGTGAAGCCCACGCCCCGCGGGTCCCCGCGCCGCCCCCGCACCGCCCGCAGGGGCACATAGCCCCGCAGAGGCAGGCGCGCTATCCTCCCGCCCCTCACGGTTTATGGCAGGCGAGACGAAGACGGGGATCAACATCGAAGACGAGATGCGTAGCTCCTTTTTGGACTACGCGATGAGCGTCATCATCTCCCGCGCGCTGCCCGACGTTCGCGACGGCCTCAAGCCGGTCCACCGCCGGATCCTCTACGCGATGGACCAGCTGCGCAACACCCACACGCAGCCCTACAAGAAGTCGGCCCGCGTCGTCGGCGACGTCATCGGCAAGTACCACCCGCACGGCGACATCGCCGTGTACGACGCGCTGGTCCGGCTCGCGCAGGACTTCTCGATGCGCTACCCGCTCGTCGACGGTCAGGGAAACTTCGGCTCGATCGACGGCGACGCCCCCGCGGCGATGCGCTACACGGAGGTGCGGATGAAGCGGCTCACCGCGGAGCTGCTCGCCGACCTCGACAAGGACACCGTCGACTGGGTCCCTAACTACGACGACAAGGAGCTCGAGCCCTCGGTCCTGCCGACCAAGCTGCCGAACCTGCTCCTCAACGGCGCGGTCGGCATCGCGGTCGGCATGGCGACGAACATCCCGCCGCACAACCTCCGCGAGATCCTCGAGGCCTGCATCGCCCTCATCGACGAGCCGAAGCTCTCGCCGCGCGAGCTCCTCGGGATCGTCACCGGGCCCGACTTCCCGACCGGCGGCCAGATCATCGGCCGCGCGGGGATCCGCCAGGCCTACGCGACCGGCCGCGGCAGCATCACCCTGCGCGCCCGCGCGACCATCGAAGAGGACGACAAGGGCCGCGAGTGCATCATCGTCCACGAGATCCCCTACCAGGTGAACAAGGTCAAGCTGATCTCGCACATCGCCGAGCTCGTCCGCGAGAAGAAGGTCGAGGGCATCAGCGACCTCCAGGACTACTCCGACCGCACGGGCATGCGGATCTGGATCCAGGTCAAGCGCGACGCCTCCGCCCAGGTCGTCCTCAACGCGCTCTACAAGACCACCGACCTCCAGGTCAGCTTCGGCGTCAACATGATCGCGATCGCCAACGGTCGCCCGCAGGTCCTCAGCCTGTACGACTGCCTGGCGCACTTCATCGACCATCGCCGCGCGGTCGTCACCCGCCGCTCGCGCCACGAGCTGCAGAAGGCCAAGGAGCGGCGCGAGATCGTCGAGGGCCTCGGCGTGGCGATCGACGCGATCGACCGCATCATCGCCATCATCCGCGCCGCGCCGGACCCCGACGCCGCCCGCGAGGCGCTCTGCGCCGAGCCGCTGGCCGGCTTCGCCGGCTTCCTCGCCCGCTGCGGCCGCCCCGAGGCCGAGGTCGAGGCCGCGCGCGGCCGGGCCTACCACCTGCGTCCGGTCCAGGCGAAGGCGATCCTCGAGATGCGCCTGCAGCGGCTCACCGGTCTCGAGCGCGAGAAGGTCGAGGCCGAGTACAAGGAGCTCAGCGCCACGATCTCGCACCTCGAGGCGATCCTCGCCGACGCCGGGCTGCTCATGCAGGTGATCCGCGGCGAGCTCGCGGCGATCCTCGCCGAGTACGGCGACAAGCGCCGCACCGAGATCGTCGACGACGACTCCGAGATCGAGCCGATCGACCTCGTCGCCGACGAGCCGATGATCGTCATGCTGACGAACAACGGCTACATCAAGCGCCTGCCCGTCGGCGAGTACCGGGTCCAGGGCCGCGGCGGCACAGGCGTCAAGGGCGGGGTCGGCCGCGACGCCGCCGACTTCGTCGTCGAGCTCTTTGAGGCCGGCGCCCACGCCCACGTCCTGATGTTCACCAACACGGGGCGGGTCTTCCGCACCCGCGTCTTCGAGCTCCCGCTCGGGCGCCGCGACCACGCCGGCAAGGCCCTGGTCAACTTCCTCGACCTCCGCGAGGGCGAGCGGGTCCTCGGGATGGTCCCCTACCGCGACGAGGACCTCGAGTCCGGTCAGCGCATGGTCGTCATGTGCTCGGCCCAGGGCTACATCAAGCGCACCGCGCTGGACGAGTTCAGCAACATCCGCTCCAACGGCATCATCGCCGTCACCATCGAGGACGGCGACCAGCTCATCGACGCGCGCCTGACCAGCGGCACCCAGCAGATCATGCTCACCTCGGCGCAGGGCATGTCGATCCGCTTCGTCGAGGACGACGTCCGCCCGATGGGCCGCACCGCCCGCGGCGTCCGCGGCATGGACCTGCGCGAGGGCGACACCGTCGTCAGCATGACGGTCCTCGAGCCCGACTCCGAGGCCGCCATCCTGACGATGT
>CAZMML010000052.1:0-10707 GCA_964567335.1 uncultured Nannocystis sp.
CGCCCACCCGACACGCCATGTCCTCGGACAGCGTGCTCGGCAGGAAGACCGGCTCCAGCAGCAGCACCAGCGCGGTGTGGACCACCCGATCCGCGATGGGCGCCCGCGCGATCACCCGTGGCTTGGGATCATGGATGCGCAGGCGCGCGAAGCCCTGGGGGCGCCAGGTGCCGTCCAGCAGCTCGGCGCGGATGCACTGGATCACCGGGTCCGGCGTCCGGCGCAGCAGCGGCACCAGCGAGTCCTGCGTCAGCGGCCGCCGTCGACCCGCCTGCGTGAACGCCGGGTGGAACGACACCATGTAGAACCGCTCCTTGAGCGCGAGCGCGCCGTACGACTCCCGCAGCTCCCGCGTAAATTCTTCGAAGCGCTCCGGATCGGCGAATTCCCGCTCCAGCGCCGTCGGCCCGGGCGGCGTCCCGGGCACCGCGCCGCGCGTCAGGAAGGTCAGCAGCACGACCTCGGCGTCCGGGTGCTCCGCTACCAGCGCGGCGAGCTGATCCGCGGCGTCCTGCGCCCTGACGCCCGACGCCACCACGAAGGTCGGCCTGTGGAGCCGCCCGAGCTCCCGGCACTTGCGGGCGAAGGGGCACAGCCCGAGCTCCTCCACCACCTCCAGCACGTAGCGCGCGTGGAGGGCCTCCAGCGCCGCCTGCGGCGGCCAGGTGCCGGGTGTACCCATCGCCCGCGCGAGTGTATCCTACCTGTGCCATGCGAAGCTCTCCCGCAGCGCTGGTGCTCCTCCTCGCGGCGGCTGCCTGTACGCGCTATGTCGTCCGCGCCGAGTCGGACCCCGCTGGGGCCCAGATCCTCGTCAACGGCGACACCAGCAAGCAAGGCCGCTGGTCGGTCGCACCGGACCACCCGACCGTCGTCCAGGCCCGCTGGCCCGACGGCAAGACCGTCGGCGCCACCCTCCTCCTCGAGCACGACTCCGCGATCGTCCTCCACCGCGACGGCGTCCCGGAGCAGGTCTCGGGCGCGCGGCTCTTCGCGGCGGTCCCTCCCCCCGAGCAAGTCACCCCGCCGCCTGTGGGCCCTGGCGAGCCGCCGGTCGTCGTCAAGCCCGGGCCGGAGGATCCGATGGCCAAGGCCCGGAAGCTCTACGACGAGGGTCAGAAGGCCTACGAGCTGACCGACTACGACGTCGCGATCGAGAAGTTCAAGGCCGCCTACGAGCTGATCCGCAGCAGCAACGACCCCGCGGCCCCCGAGATCCTCGGCAACGTCATCTTCAACCTCGCCGTCGTCTACGAGCGCAGCTACGAGGTCACCCCCGACGCCGAGCGCCTCCGGCGGGCCCGGGTCATGTATCGTCAATACGACGAGCAGATGACCGCGATCGTCCCCAACTGGCAGGCCTCGGCCGAGCACGCCGACGTGCTCGGCCGGATCCGTGCGCTCGAAGCGCGGCTCGGGCCCGCCAAGTAGGCCCTGCCCTGCCCTGCGCGGGTCTTTACCTGCCCGCGCGCCCGGTCGTATCGTCCGGGGAGATGTTCAAGAACCACCCGCGAGGCCTGCCCGTCCTCTTCTTTACCGAGATGTGGGAGCGCTTCGGCTTCTACCTCATGCTCGGGATCTTCACCCTGTACATGAAGGCAGGCGCTGACGCGGCCGTCCCCGCCAAGTCGGGGCTCGGGCTCACCCCGCAGCAGGCCAGCGACATCTATGGCACCTACATCGCGCTCGTATACCTGACCCCCTTCGTCGGCGGCCTCCTCGCCGACCGGGTCCTCGGCTACCGCAAGGCGATCATCCTCGGCGGCATCCTGATGGGCCTCGGCTACTGCGGCCTCGCGGTCCCCGGCTACGGTCCGGTCTTCTTCCTCTCGCTCCTCTTGATCATCGTCGGCAACGGCTTCTTCAAGCCCAACATCTCGACGCTGGTCGGCAACCTCTATAACAACGAGCGGTACCGCGAGAACAAGGACGCCGGCTTCAACATCTTCTACATGGGGATCAACATCGGCGCCTTTGTCTGTAACTTCGTCGCCGCGTACCTCCGCAACACCTACGGCTGGGGCTACGCCTTCCTCGCCGCCGGCATCGGGATGTTCCTCGGCGTCCTCTGGTTCCTCGGCGGCATGAAGCACACCGCGGAGGCCGACGTCATCAAGCCGACCAAGCCCGGCGACCAGCCTGTCGGCACGATCCTGGGCAGCGTCTTCGGGCCCGTCGCCGTCTTCGCCGCCGGCGGCTGGCTGCTCCCCGGCCTGATCGGCGGCGCCGGCACCACGGTCTTCGGCACCCAGAGCAACGACGCCTTCCTCTTCGCCTGTATCCCCGTCGTCTACTTCTACTACTCGCTCTGGCGCCGCTCGCAGGACGAGGACAAGGAGCGGATCGGCGCCCTGCTCCCGATCTTCGCCGCAGTCATCGCCTTCTGGGCGATCTTCCACCAGAACGGCGACGCCCTGACCACCTGGGCGGATCGCTACACCCGCCGCGAGATCCCCGAGGCCGTCGCGCCCGTCGCCGAGGTCGTCGGCGGCGTCCAGCGCGTCGACACCAGCCTCCGCGAGGTCACGATCACCGACGACCACGGCAACCCGGTCCTCGGCCCTGACGGCAAGCCCGCCAAGGAGCGCGGCCCCGACCCCTACTTCAACAACGTCCCCCGCGAGGAGCGGCCGCCGCCGCCACCGGACGCCTGCACCGCCGAGGTCCAGTCCGAGGAGACCCAGGCCAAGTGTAAGGAGCTCCAGACCAAGCTCGTCTCGACCGAGCTCTTCCAGTCGATCAACGCCTTCTTCGTCGTCGTCTTCACCCCCATCGTCGTCGCCGTCTTCGCCGCCCTCCGCCGCAAGAAGAGGGAGCCCTCCACCCCGGCGAAGATCGCCCTCGGCCTCTTCATCACCGCCCTCTCGACCCTCGTCATGGTCGCCGCCACCTTCGTCACCCACAACGGCTACGAGAAGGGCACCGCCTTGTGGCTCGTCGGCACCTACGGCGTGATCACCCTCGGCGAGCTCTGCCTCAGCCCCATGGGCCTCTCGCTCGTCTCCAAGCTCAGCCCGTCGCGTCTCACCGCCCTCATGATGGGCGGCTGGTTCCTCTCCACCTCGATCGGCAACAAGTTCTCTGGGATCCTCTCCGGCCTCTTCACCCTCTTCGAGCACAAGTCCGCCGTCTTCCTGATCAACTTCGGCGGCGCGCTCTTCGCCGCCCTGCTGATCTTCATCCAGCTCCCGCGCCTGCGCCGCGTCATGAGCAAGTACCTCGGCGAATGACCCGCCCCCCGCCCTCACCCGCCGAACTCGCCCGCGCCGCGGACGCCTTCCCCGAGCTCGCGGGGCTCCCCCTCGCCCCCCTCGCCGGGGGGCTGATCAACGCCACCTTCGCCGCTGGCGACGGCTTCATCCTCCAGCGGGTCCACCCGATCTTCGCGCCGGAGGTCCACCTCAACATCGCCGCGGTCACCGCACACCTGCGCGCCCGCGGCGAGCCCGCCCCCGTCCTCCTGCGCGCCCGCGACGGCCGGCCCTGGGTCGACCTCGGCCCGGCTGGCGTCTGGCGGGCCATGACCCGACTCCCCGGCGTCGCCTTCCACACCGTCCAGAGCCCCGCCCAGGCCCGCTCCGCGGGCGCCCTCGTCGCCCGCTTCCACTCGGCGCTCGCCGACCTGGACCACACCTTCGTCGCCCTGCGTGTTGGTCACGACACCCCCGCTCACCTGCGGACCCTCGAACGCGCCCTCGCCGAGCGCCCGGACCACCGTCTCTTCCCGGAGGTCGAGCCGCTCGCCGCCGCGGTCCTCGCCGGCGCTGGCGCCCTCCCGCCGCCCGAGCCCGCGCCGCTCCGCCCCTGCCACGGCGACCTCAAGTTCAGCAACATCCTGTTCGCGGGGACAGGGCCTGAAGACCACGCGATCGCCACCGGCCTGATCGACCTCGACACCCTCGCGCCGATGGGCCTGCACCACGAGCTCGGCGACGCCTGGCGCTCGTGGTGCAACCGCTCCGGAGAGGATCGCGGCGTCCCCGCCTTCGACGGCGAGATCTTCGCCGCCTCCCTGGACGGCTACCTCGGCGCGTTGCGCTTCCCCCTCGAGCCCGCCGAGCGCAGGAACCTCGTCCACGGCGTCGAGTGGATCTCTCTCGAGCTCACCGCGCGCTTCGCCGCCGACGCCCTGAACGAGACCTACTTCGGCTGGGACCCGACGAACTTCCCAGCCGCCGGCGAGCACAATCTGCAGCGCGCCCGCGGTCAGTGGGCGCTCCACGGCGCCTGCCTGCGCGCCCGTCCGCTCCGCGCCGCGCTCCTCCTCTGACTCACGCTCGCGCGGCCGCCTCGCTCGCCGTCTCCCTCGCTGTCATACTCCCGCCATGTCGCGGCCTCTCCTCGCGCTGCTCTACCTCCTCGCCTACTTCGCCCTCACCTTCGGCCTGCGCACCTGGCTCTCGATCCGCAACACCGGCGACAGCGGCTTCCGCGGCGTCTCGGGCGGCTTCCTCTCGCGGATCGGCGGCGTCCTCTTCGTCCTCGCGATCCTCCTCGCCCTCGCCGCCCCGGTCGCCGAGCTCCTCGGCCTCCTCGCTCCGCTCTTCGAACCTTCGCCCGAGCTCGTCGAGCTCGGCGAGTGCGTCATCCTGCTCGGCGCGCTCCTCACCTTCATCGCCCAGCTCGACATGGGCGAGGCCTGGCGGATCGGCGTTCGCCGCGGCGAGCAGACCGAGCTCGTCGTCTCTGGCGCCTTCTGCCTCGTCCGCAACCCGATCTTCAGCGCCATGTTCGTGACGAGCGTCGGCGTGGCCCTCGTCACCCCCAATTGCCTCGCCCTCGCCGCGGGCGCGTGCCTCTGGCTCGGCGTCGAGCTGCAGGTCCGACTCGTCGAGGAGCCGCACCTCCTGGAGCTCCACGGCGACGCCTACCGCACCTACGCCGCCCGCGTGGGCCGCTTCATCCCCGGCCTCGGCCTGCTCCGCTGACGCGGCCGTCGTCCCACACCGCGAGCACCTTGCGGGCCTGCCAGAACTGCTCGAGCGTTCGACTCGGCTCCGCCGCGCAGCAGATCGTCAGCGGGCTCAGGCGCACGCTGATCGCGTGCGACGCCGTCCCCTCCCAGCTCCCGATGTCGACCACCTCCGAGCCCTTGAGCTGGAGCCCGTGCCGGCGCAGGTAGTCGGTGATCGCCGGGACCTGCAGGTCGACCCCGGTCGTAGCCTCCGCGTGCGGGTTGCGGAGCACCTTGGCCAGCGCGATCAGCTCCGAGAGATCCTCCGGGTGCGCCGCGAAGTGCTCCTCGTAGCTCCGGTAGTACACCGACTCGAGCGCCTCCTCCTGGCGCACGAATTCCCCCTCGATCTCGTAGCCGACCGCCCACTGGTCCTCGCCGTACTTGCGATCCCATTCGCGCTGCCGCGCCGCGCGCTGCTTGGACCCGCCAGCCCGCCCGATCCGACGCTCGACGATCCGCCAGCCCATCGTCAGCGCTCCAGCGAAGTCGTCGCCGCGGGAGAGTCGATCGCGACGGCCGCCGCTGCGGCCTCGTCTTCGGGCGGCACCGCAGGCTCCGTGACCGGAGAGCTCGCGGCTTTGGCGGCCGCGACCTCCGGCCCCTCCGAGCCACCCTCTGGCGATCCGACCACCACGACCGCAGCCTCGCCATCCTCCCCCGCGACCACCTGCGCCACCGCGCGAGGCATGCCTGGGCCAGAGCCGCGGATCGCCGTGCGCTCCGCGGACTTCGACGCGATCGTCGGCGCCAGCACCTCCTCCACCGTCGGCACCCGGATCTCCGTGCGATCCAGCGTTCGTCGCGGCTGGGCCGCGACCTGCTCCGGCTCGCCGGGAGGTCCCTCGTCCGCCGGCGCCGCGACGGCCGCGACGGCCTCGCTCGCCCGCCCGCCCGCTGGCGGGCCCGCTGCCGGCGCGACCCGCACGGGCGCGACCCGCACGGGCGCCGGCTTCTCGGGCTCCTTCGCCGCGCGCTCCGCCGGCTGATGACGCAGCGCCGCCGCGAACACCACGCAGCTCGTCGCCACCGCCGAGAACACGAGCGTCGTGAGCCCCGCGGTGCCCGGCACCGCCGCGGCGTGGGGCAGCGCCGCCAGCCCCGCGACCAGCATCCCGCGCGGCCACGCGGAGCCCAGCAGCGCCAGCTCCCGGTCCGACACGCCGCGGCACACCAGGCGCACCGCCAGCAGGCGCATCACGGCCAGCAGGATCCCGAGCACCACCCCCATCGCCAGGAGTCCGCCGAGCGGCCCGAGCCCGAGCCCAATGAACGTAAAGAGCAGCACCCGCAGGATCGACACCGTCCGTCCGTGGTCCGCGAGCGCCGCCGCGAAGTCCTCGCCCTCTGTGTCGCCCTCGACCGCCTCACCTCGCGGTCGGAAGAGCACCGCCACCAGCGTCGCCGCGTTCGCCACGATCGCGCCGAACACCAGCACGGCGAGCGCCCCGATCCCGCCGAGCGCCTCCGTGACCACGTAGAGGAGCACCAGCCCGGCGAGCGTGTACGGGTACACCCCACGGCTCGGCCCCAGCCGGCGCACCGCTGCGATCCACAGCAGCCCGGCGAACGACCCGAACGCGGCCCCGAGGCCGAAGCCCGCCGCGATCGTCGCCGCCGCCTGTCCCTCCGGGATCCGCGTGCTGAGCAGGTCGATGCACGTCGCCGTCGTCGTGATCGCGAGCGCACCGGTCAGCGCGGCCTCCCGCTCGAGCGTCGCCACGAGGCCGTCCGTCGCTCCCAGGCGCCGCAGCGCCGGCGTGAACACCTCGGGCGCCGTGCACAGCATCAACGAGCCGAGCATCAACGCGTGCGTCCAGCTCCACGTCGGCAGCAGGTGGAGCCCCGAGAGCGCCTGGCTGAAGAGCGTCACCCCGAGCAAGGTGAGCAGCGCCCCGACCAGCGCCAGCAACCTGGCCCGGCCGCCCGTCGCCCCGCCCACCCGCAGATCTCGCCCTGCTTCGAAGAGCACGATGATGAGCGCCAGCGCCGCGAAGAAGGGCGCCAGCGCCGCGATCGCCTCCGGCGACGCCGCCCCGCTGACGCGTAGCAGCGCCCCGAACCCGACCAGCCATACCGCCTCGGGCACCCCCGTGCGCGCCGCCAGCGGGCCCGCGGCCGAACCTCCGATCAGCAGACACGCGACCGCGACCAAGAAGACGGTGACCGGCTCCACCATGAGGCCGGCCCAGTCTGCCACACCCTTGGCGCCCGCGTCAGGGCCCCGCGCCGCGCGTCACGGCGAGGTCGCGCGGCGGGCGAAGTAAAGCCCCGCGTACACCTTCAGGTCCACGTGGGCGCCCCGGGCCACCCGGGCCGCGAGCCAGCCCTCGACCTCCGCGAGCGGCACCTCGAAGACCGTGATCTCCTCCGACTCGACCCCGCCCCCTGCCCCCACCTTGCGCAGCCCGGTGGCGAGGAAGATGCTGATCGTCTCGCTCGTCAGGCCCGGCGAGCTCGGGCCCGCGGCGACCAGAGAGATCTCCTGCGCCTCATAGCCTGTCTCTTCAGTCAGCTCTCGGCCGGCCGCCGCCACCATCTCCTCCGCCTCGTCGCCCGGCGAGTCGCCGACCAGCCCGGCCGGGAGTTCCACCGCGACCCCGCCGAGCGCCGGCCGCGGCTGCTCGATCAGCACCAGCTTCCCGTCCTCGGTCACGGCCACGATCGCCGTCGCCCCGCTCGCGTTCACCCGCTCGACGAACTCCCAACGCCCGCGCCGGACCAGCCGCAAGAAGCGGCCCGAGCCGATCGTCTCCAGGTCGGGACTCTGCGCCTCGGAAAGCAAGGACATCCCGCCGACTATCGCAGCCGCCGCCCCCGCTGACCAGCCCCTCCTCCGCATGACGCGGCGCCTTCCGCTATAGTCCGGCGTCTGGCGCCCGCATGCCGCGGACGATGACCGCCCCACCCGCCCAACGACTCGTCGGCCTCGACGCCCTCCGCGGCGTCGCCGTCATCCTCATGATGGAGCAGCACCTCGGGGTGTGGCTGTGGGACGCCAAGCCCGGCGTCTCGCCGATCGCCCAGGCCCCGCTGCTCATGGCGCTCAACGGCCTCGGCGGCCTCGCCGCGCCGACCTTCATCACCCTCGCCGGCGTCGGCACGTCGCTCTTCGTCCGCGCCCGTCCCCGCGGCGCCGATCTCACCCTCGTCCGCCGCGGCCTCGGGCTCCTCGCCTTCGGCTACGCCCTCAACCTCCTCACGCCCTCATGGTTCTCGGGCGGCTCGTGGTTCGTCCTCCACCTCATGGGCCTCGCCATCGCCACCAGTCCGCTCTGGCGGCGGCTCCCGAACGCGGCCTTGCTCTTGGGCCATGTCCTTCTCCTCGTCGTCGTCGCGCCCCTCGTGCAGCACCTGCTCGGCACCCCCGAGCTGCTCGTCAACGATCGGATGCGCAGGCTCGACCTCCCGGGCGGTCCCTTCCGCCTCGCCCTCGCCGAGGGTCAGTTCCCCGTCGTCCCGTGGCTCGGTCTCTTCCTCAGCGGGCTCGTCGTCGGCCGCTGGATCGGGGAGGATCGCCGTCGCCCGATCGCCCTGCTCGCCGCCTCCTTCGTCGCCGCGGGCGTGCTGCTCGCCGCCCTCGGCGCCGTCGCCGCGCACACGCCAGCGCTCGCGTTCATGCTCCAGTCGCCCTGGTGGCGCGCGCTGCAGCTCCGGCTCAGCTTCTACCCCGGGAACCCGAGCATCCTCTTCCTGCTCCAGGCAGGATCTCTGCTCCTCCTGCTCGGCGCGCTCCTGCTCGAGCGCCGCAACCTGCTCTCCGCTCGTGGCGCGCTCGTCGCCCTCGGCCGCACCTCGCTCACCCTCCTGCTCGTCCACGTGGTCGCGTTCCGCGAGTGGACGCGGCCCCTCGGCGCCTGGCAGGCCTTCAGCCCGCAGGTCACGCTCCTGATCATCGCCGTCTGGCTGCTCGTCTCCGCGACGCTCGCGCGCGCGTGGGGGCGCATCGCCTACCGCTACGGCGCGGAGTGGGCGCTGCGTCGCCTCGGCGGGTAGTCCATCCGCGCCGCCCGCGTCGTATCATCGCCGCGGCGGATGCAGCCTCCAGACGCCAACGCCGACGCGACCCCCTCGGAGAGGCCCGGCACGGCTCCTCCGCAGGTCGACATCCTCGCGCTCGCCTCGATCTCGCAGGGGCGCGGGATCCCTCTGCTCATCGTCTTCCTCGGCGTCCTGGTCACGGCCCTCTCTCCGGCGCCCGCGCGCGCCGGGGTCGCCTGCGGGATCGTCTTCGGTCTCCACCTCGTCTGCGATCTCGTTCAGCGCCGGCTGGCGCATCTACGCGGCGCCGTCGTCCACGTCGCTCACTTCGTCGCGCTCGCCGGCCTCTTCCTGGCCGCCCCGCTGTGGCTCGGCGGCGCCACCCCCCTCTGGCTGCTCGGCCTCATCGCCGCGGGCACCGCCCCGCTCGCCTTCCCTCGCGCTGGCGTCGCGCGCCTCGTCGTCCTCGCGCTCGCGCTCGCGTGCGGCGCGGGCGTGTGGGCCGCGGGGGCGCCCATCGGCGGGGCGCTCCTCGCCCTCGGCGCCGTCTCCGGGGCCGGCCTCCTCGTCGCCTTCAGCCTCGCCCACCAGGAGCGAAGCGCTCAGGCGCTGCGCTCCGCGCTCGCCCGCCTCGAGCGCGAGGTCCAGCGTCGCCAGCAGATCGAGGACCAGCTCCGCGGGGCTCACGGCGACCTCGAGCAGCGCGTCGAGGAGCGCACGATCGCCCTCACCAAGGCCAACCGGAAGATGGAGCAGGAGATCAAGGTCCGGCGCGTCGCCGAGGAGCAGGCGCTCGAGGCGAGCCGGATCAAGAGCAGCTTCCTCGCCAACATGAGCCACGAGCTGCGCACCCCGCTCAACGCGATCATCGGCTACACGGAGATCCTCCTCGAGGACACCGATCGCGAGGGCATGTCCGGCGTCCACCAGGACGTCGCCAAGATCCGCGGCGCCGCCACCCACCTCCTCGCGCTGATCAGCGACGTCCTCGACCTCTCCAAGATCGAGTCCGGCAAGATGGAGCTCAGCACCGAGGCCTTCCCGCTCGCCGAGCTCCTCGACGGCGTCATCTCGACGATCGCCCCGCTCGCCGAGCGCAACGGCAACACCCTCAAGCTGCGCTCCGCCCGCGAGCTCGGGCTGATCAAGTCGGACCGGACCAAGCTCCACCAGATCTTGAACAACCTCCTCAGCAACGCCTGCAAGTTCACCTCCGCCGGCCGGATCGAGCTCTCCGTCCACGACCACGTCGAGGGCGCCCGCCGCTGGTTCGACTTCGCCGTCTCCGACACCGGCATCGGGATCCCGCCCGAGGTCATGGAGCGGCTCTTCACTCCCTTCGTCCAGGCCGACAGCTCCACCACCCGCAAGTTCGGCGGCACCGGCCTCGGCCTCGCCATCAGCCGCCACTACGCCCGGATGCTCGGCGGCGAGATCACCGTCCAGAGCGAGCCAGGGCGTGGCTCCACCTTCACCCTCCGCCTCCCCAGCGAGCCCGTCGATCCCCGCGAGGCAGGGCTCCTCCTCGTCTCGCACTTCTAGTACCGTCGTTACATGGCCCGCCGCCCCGTCGCTGCGCTGACCCTCGCCCTCGCCTGCCACTTCGACAGCTCCGGCCTCGACTCCGTCGGGCCCCCAGAGCCCTCCTCGAGCGGGCCCGGCTCCTCCTCGACCGGCTCCGGCTCGACCTCAACCACCTCTGTGGACCCGACCACCGGCGGCTCGACCTCGACCGAGGGCTCGACCACCGCGGTCGATCCGAGCGCGACGAC
>CAZMML010000053.1:0-10689 GCA_964567335.1 uncultured Nannocystis sp.
GTCCCGCGCGGGAGGATCGGACCCTCGACCTCGGCCGGCGTCAGCGCGGCGAGGCCGAGCCGCCGCGCGTCCGCGAGGCGCATGAGGGTGCAGAGCGTCGGCGGGGGGAGGTCCACCTCCTCGCGATCCCAGGCGTCGAGGATCACGGCGGGGGCGGCCCAGCGACCGTCATGGGTCTCGTGGCCGTCGGCGGCGGCGGTCCGGCCCTCGTCGGGGTCGAGCGCGGCGAGGAAGAAGCGGGCGCAGTAGCGGCGCGGCTCCGCGGAGGGGGTGATCCAGGTGTCGAACCACTGAAGGGGCCGGTCGCCGAGATCGAGGCCAGCCTCCTCACGGCACTCGCGGCGCGCGGCCGCGTCGAAGGCCGCGTCGCTCCCGGGGGGGCCGTCCTCCGGGTCGACGGCGCCGCCCGGGAAGACCAGCGCGTCG
Source organism: uncultured Nannocystis sp. (assembly GCA_964567335.1). Lineage (GTDB taxonomy): Bacteria > Myxococcota_A > Polyangia > Nannocystales > Nannocystaceae > Nannocystis. The sequence continues at coordinate 427 of CAZMML010000053.1, forward strand.
GGCATGAAGGGGCTACGGGCGCTGCGGCGGAGCATGAAGACCTCGGGCCCGCCGGGCCCCTCGCGCAGGAGCACGACGGTGGCCGCGGGCCGGGGCGCCGGAGAGTCAGGGTCGCGGAGCGTCATCGGCGCGGCAGGGTACCAGCCGCCTGGGGGCCGCGCGAGGTGGCGCAGCGCGCCCGTGACCCCGGGCGCCGAGTGAGGAATTTTGCTAACAATCCCTGCGACCGTGGGACAGGGCTCCAAGACGACCTCCCAACCGCGTCTCGAGGGGGTGGACGCGACGCTGCGGCTGCGCCAGGGCGCGGCGCCGGGGTCGTACCAGGAGATCGTCGAGGCGCTGCCGGACGCGGCCGCCGTGCTGACGAGCGCCGGGCTGGTCGCGGCGGCCAACCGCGGCCTCGGCGAGCGGCTGCAGCTGGCGTCGGACCTGCTGCTCGGCGAGCCGCTGCTGGCCTGGTTCGGGCGCGCGAGCGAGCGCAGCGCGTTCGGGCGGGCCTTCGTCGGGCTGCGGCAGCGCCCGACCGGCTCCAGCTTCTCGCTCGAGGTGACGCTGGTGCCGGCGCGAGGCCGTCCGGAGGTCTGCTCGGTGCGGGTCTGTCGGCTGGCCAGCGGTCACGCGCTGCTCACCTGCCAGGCGCCGGAGCGAGGCGCGGACGTCGGCCGCGCGCTGGCCCGCAGCCTCGAGGCGCTCGATCAGGGGCTCGTGCTGCTCGACGCGGAGGGGCGGATCGTCCACGCCAACCCGGCGGCGCGGCTCCTCCTCGCGTCCGAAGCGCCGACCGGAGAGCTGTCCGAAGAGGCAGGTTCTGCCAGGCCGGAGGGCGAGGTCAGGGGGAGGGCGCACCTCGAGGGCCGCAGCCTGCTCGAGCTGGCGGACCCCCAGGCGGCGCGGGCGCTCAGTGAGGCGCTGACGCAGGCGCGCGCGGGGAACTGGCGCGGCGAGCTCGACCTGCGCCGCCTCGACGGCGAGCCGCTGCCGGTCGAGCTCGCGCTCGCCGAGCGCCGCGAGGAGGGCGCGCTGACGGTGGCGCTCCTCCGCGACCTCCGCGAGCGGCGGCTCAAGGCCTTCGAGGACCGTCTGATCGCGCAGGTCGACCGGATGCTGGTCGCGGCCGGGCCGCCGCCGGAGAGCGCGGCCGCGGCGTCGGCGGCGGTGATGGAGGCGCTCGGCTTCTCGCGCGCGACCCTGCTTGCGCGGGTCGACGCCGGCTGGCGGCGCTGGCAGCTCCGGCGCGGGCGAGCGCCGCGGGCCGCCGCCGTGGACCCGCCGCCCGCGGCCTGGGCGGACGCGGGCTCGGTGGAGGAGGTCGATCCGGGGGCGCCGGAGCTGCGGCGCGTGAGCGGCGATCTCGAGGGCTGTCGCAGCGCCCTGCGGGTGGTGCTCGGGGCGCCGCCGCGGCTCTCGGGCTACCTGATCCTCGGCGGACCGGGCGCGGGGCCGGCGGATACGAGCACGCGGGCGCTGCTCGGCCAGCTCGCGCCGCAGCTCGCGCTCGCGCTCGAGAGCGGGCGCCTGCGCCTCGAGACCGAGGCGCTCGCCGCCTACCAGGCGCTGCTGCTCGACCAGACGAGCGTGCTGATCGGGTCGATCGACGCCGCCGGCCAGGTGGTGACCTGGAACCGGGCGGCGGAGCAGCTGGTCGGGATCGACGCCGCGAGCGCGCGCGGGCGCCGCTTCGGCGTCGAGGTCGCCCGCCTGGCCGATCCTGTCCGGTGGGACAGCCTTTGGTCGAGCCTGCAGCGGAGCGGGGCGATCGCGGCGGAGGTCGCGGTGCTCGCGGAGGGCGGGCAGGAGATCCCGCTCCACCTCGAGGGGCGCCTGCTGCGCGCCGCGGACGGCGGGCTGACCGGGGCGGTGCTGGTCGGGCTCGACCTGCGGCGCCGGCGGGCGCTCGAGGACCAGGTCCTCCGGGCGCAGAAGCTCGCGGCGGTCGGCCTGCTCGCGGCGGGGATCGCCCACGAGATCAACAACCCGCTCTCCGGGGTCGTCGGCTACAGCCGGCTCCTCCTCGAGAAGCCGCTGGACCCCGCGGTGCGGGAGAAGGTGGAGAAGATCGCCGCCAGCGGCGAGCGCTGCCGGAAGATCGTCGAGGGGGTCCTGCTCTTCTCTCGCCAGCGCGAGGGCGGCGGGCGCGAGCGCCGTCCGGTCGAGCTCGGCGCGCTGATCGACCGCGTCATCAGCATCGGCGAGTACCAGTGGCGGATGCACAACGTCCGGATCCTCCGCGAGGGCGCGAGCGCCGCGCGGGCCGCCGGCGACGCCCAGCAGCTCGAGCAGGTGCTCTTGAACCTGCTCTCGAACGCCGTCGACGCGATGCCCCGCGGCGGGCGGGTGCGGATCGTGCTCGGGCGCGAGGAGGGGCGGGTGCGGCTCGAGATCAGCGACGAGGGGACGGGGATTGCGCCGGAGATCCTCGGGCGGATCTTTGATCCTTTCTTCAGCACGAAGGAGATCGGGAAGGGCACCGGGCTCGGACTGGCGATCTCCTACGGGATCATCAAGGACCACGGAGGTGATATCCTCGTGCGGTCGCAGCCCGGGCAGGGTACGACCTTCACGATCCTCCTCCCGGAGGCCCCCGAAGGCGCGAGGTAGCGTATGAGCCGCGGACGCACACCGATCAAAGACACCTATTCTACCCACGACGTCGCCCGGATCTGCTGCGTCACGCCCACGACGGTGATCCGCTGGATCGAGGACGGGCTGATCCCCGCGTTCAAGACGGTCGGGGGGCACCGCAGGGTCCGGCGCGAGGACCTCGAGCGCGTCTGCCAGGAGCGCGGGATCCCCTTCACGACGCCGACCGGGGAGGAGGCGGGGCGACTGCTCGTGATCGACGATGAGCCGGTCGTGCTCGACCTGATCCGCGACGTCTTGAAGGACCTGTCCCATCAGTTCGACGTCGAGGTCGCCCGCGACGCCTTCGACGCCGGCCGGCACGTCGCGCTGTTCCGGCCGCAGCTGATCTTCCTCGACCTGATGATGCCCGGCGTCGACGGCTTCGAGGTCTGCGCCCGCCTCAAGCGGGACCCCGCGACCACCCACACCGAGGTGATCGCGATCACCGGCTATTACACCGAGGCCAACATGGAGCGGATCCTCTCGGCGGGGGCGTCGGCCTGCCTCAAGAAGCCGCTGGATGTCGTCGAGGTGCGGCGCTGCGTGGTCGAGGCGTTCCGCCTGCGCGACGAGGCCCGGCCGAGCGAGGCAGGCCGCGACGTCCCGAAGGTGCTGCTCGTGACCCAGAACGCGGACTTCCGCGCGAAGGTCAAGGAGGAGCTCGAGCGCGCGAGCCCGCCGGTCGAGCTGAAGACCGCGCAGACGGGGGCCGACGCGCTCCTGGTCGCGCAGTCGGCCCCGCCCCGCTACGTGATCCTCAGCATGGCGGTCCCCGACCTCAAGTCGACCGACGTGATCGCCAAGCTCGCCCAGAGCGCGAGCACGCCGCAGATCATCGCCGTCCACGACGCGCCGACCGACGAGATCAGGACCGCCGCGCGGGCCTCGGGGGCGCGCATGTGCCTGCCGACCGCGGCCGTCGCCGGGAGCGTGCGTGAGCTCCTCGGGGTCTGAACACCAGGGTCTCGGACCAATACCTGGCCGATAGGGCAGGGTAAGGGCTCTGGGTTTCACCGCCTCTCGTGATCGAGGTCTCGCCGGCACGCGCCGGGCCGGGTGTACGCTCCTGCGAGAAGACCCCCCGATGTTCCGGCACTCTCGTCACCTCTCCTCGCCCGGCGTGGCGCTCGCGCTCGCCGTGATCGCGTGTCAACCCTCGAACACCACCAAGCCCCCCGAGGGCGGCGGGGGCGCGGGCGGCGGGGCCGCGGCTCAGTCGACCCCGGCGTCGATCATCGCGGCGTCGCAGTTGCCGAAGACGCACGAGGCGTTGCCCGGCGATCCGATGGGGGTCTCCGTGCACCGGCTGGCGAACGGGCTCACGGTGTACATCAGCACGGACCGCCAGAAGCCGCGCTTCTCGGCGTGGGTCGCGGTGCGCACCGGGAGCCGGAACGACCCGGCGGCGTCGACCGGGCTCGCGCACTACCTCGAGCACATGCTCTTCAAGGGCAGCGACCAGCTCGGCACGCTCGACTTCGCGGCCGAGCGCCCGCACATCGAGCGGATCCAGCAGCTCTACGCCGATCTGCGCGGGACCACCGATCCGGAGCGCCGGCGCCAGATCACGGCGGAGATCGACGCGACCAACCAGAAGGTCGCGGCGACGGCGATCCCGAACGAGCTCGACCGCGTCTACGCCGAGCTCGGGATCAGCGGGCTCAACGCCTTCACCTCGTGGGACGAGACCGTCTACATCAGCGACGTCCCGAGCAACCGGCTCGAGGCGTGGGCGGGCGTGGAGTCCGAGCGCTTCAAGGATCCGGTGTTCCGCCTCTTCTTCACGGAGATGGAGGCCGTCTATGAGGAGAAGAACCTCTCCCTCGACAGCCCGCTCGACCGCACCTTCGAGGCGCTGACCCGCGGCCTCTTCCCGCGCCACCCCTACGGGACGCAGACGACGATCGGGGAGATCGAGCACCTCAAGGTCCCGGCCTACCAGGACACGGTCGACTACTTCAAGCGCTGGTACGTGCCGAACAACATGGCCGTGCTGCTGGCCGGCGACATCGACGCGAAGACGGCGCTCCCGGTGCTCGAGCGGACGCTCGGGACGCTGGCGCCCGCGCCGCTGTCGGCGCCGGAGCCGGGGTCGTTGGCGCCGATCACCGCGCGGGTCGCGTCCGAGGTCGTCGGCGAGGGCGAGCAGGAGGTCTGGCTCTCGTGGGCGACGGTGCCGCAGCGAGACGCGGACGAGCCGGCCCTGACCGTGATGGACTGGGTCCTCGACAACAGCACGAGCGGGCTCCTCCCCGTCGCGCTCGAGCTGAGCCAGAAGGTCCCGGACGCGGGCTCCTCGACGACCTTCCTGAACGAGGCGGGGTGGGTCACGCTGCGGGCGCAGCTCCGCGAGGGGCAGACCCACGCCGAGGTGGAGAAGCTGCTGCTCGACGTGATCGACCGCCTCCGCAAGGGCGAGTTCTCGCAGGCCGACCTCGACGCGATCCGGCTGCACCAGGAGATCGCGCGCAAGCGCGAGCTCGAGAACTCGACCGCGCGCGTGTACAAGATGATGAACGCCTTCATCAACCGCCGCGACTGGTCCGAGGTGGTCGAGCGCGAGGAGCGGCTGCGCAAGGTGACCCGCGAGGACGTGATCCGGGTCGCCAACAAGTACCTCGGGCCCGCCTACAGCGCCGTCTACCGCAAGGCCGGCAAGCCCACGGTGGCGAAGATCGAGAAGCCGACGATGACGCCGGTCAAGATCGACGCGGACCGCCGCAGCGCGTTCGCCGAGCAGGTGCTCAAGATGCCGGCGGCGGAGATGAAGCCGGAGTGGCTGGTCGAGGGGACCCACTACAAGCACGTCGACCTGCCGGCCGGGCCGATGATCGCGGTGAAGAACGAGCGCAACGACCTCTTCGCGGTCGTCTATCGCTTCGAGCGCGGGCACGAGCGCGAGCGCCTGCTCTGCCACGCGCTCGAGGTGGTGGAGGCGTCGGGCGCGGGCGACATGAGCCCGGAGGCGCTGAAGAAGAAGCTCTTCGCGCTCGGCACCACGGTCCGCTTCTTCTGCAGCTCCTCCGCGAGCTTCATGATGGTCGACGGGATCGACGCCGGGATGGAGGCGAGCCTCGCGCTGGTCGACACGTGGCTGCGCCAGATCAAGATCGACCCCGCGACCCTCGCGGCGAAGGCCGAGAACGTGATCAGCCAGCGGCGCGACGCGATGGAGGAGCCCGACAGCCTCGCCGACGCGGCGGGGGCCTTCGCGCTCTACGGGCCGAAGAGCGAGTACCTGCTCGAGCCGACCAACGCGCAGATCTCCGGCGCGAAGCCCGACGCGCTGGCGAAGCTCGCCCGCGAGTACCTCGATCACACGCACCGGACGATCTACTTCGGCCCGCGCGCCGCCGAGGACGCGGCGAAGGCGGTCGGCCTCGGGAAGGCGCACCGCAAGGTCGCGCCGCGCCGCGCCGAGACCTTCCGCAAGGTGAGCCGGCCGACCTTCTTCTTCGCCCACCGCGACGTCGCCAAGTCGACGATCACCCTGGCGCTGCCCGCCGGGGTGCAGACGCGGGCGGAGAAGCCCGCGGCGACGGCGTTCACCGAGTACTTCAGCGGGGCGATGAACTCGCTGCTCTTCCAGGAGATGCGAGAGGCGCGCGGCCTGGTCTACTACTCGTGGGGCGCGGTGACCCCGGGGGCGCGGCCGGTCGACGCCTGGGCGCTGCGCGGCGGCCTCGGGACGCAGTCGGACAAGACCGTCGACGCGCTCACGACCTACTTCGAACTCATCAAGCGCCCGATCGACAAGGTCCGCTTCGCCTCCGCGAAGGCGGCGCTCGACCAAGAGTTCCGCAGCAGCCGCGTCGATCCGCGCAACAGCGGGTGGGCGGTAATGACTTGGGACGAGCAGGGCGAGGCCCGCGATCCGCGGCCGGAGCGCTGGGAGGCGATCGGGGCGATGACGCCAGAACAGCTGCAGGCGTACGTCGCCCGCTACGCGAAGATCCCGCCGACGGTCGGGCTGGTCGGGAACCGCGAGCGGGTCGATCTGGGAGGCCTGCGCAAGCTCGGCGAGGTAGTCGAGGTCGCGCCCGAGAAGCTCTTCTCGTACGGACCCTTCCCCAAGAAGGAGGCGGCGGCTCCTCCGGCGGCTCCGGCGGCGGCGGCTCCGGCCGCGGCTCCGGGTCTCGCCAAGTGATGCCTCAGAAGCGCACCGCGAGCCGGAGGGTCCCGAGGAGGTAGACGGGGAAGCTGCCCGGCGCGGCGAGCAGGGCGTAGTATCGGAACTGGCCGCCGAAGCTGAAGTGCCGGCGGATCAGGACGTCGACCGCGAGTCCGAAGTAGAGCTGGGCGATCAGCGAGGGCTCGCAGGTGTTGCCCACACTGCAGCGGAGACCCGTATCGCAGCCGCCGCCGTCGCGGCACGCCTGCCCCCGCTGTCCCTTCGCCACGCCGGTCGGCGTCGCGATCTGGAGGCCGCCGAGCCCGATCTCGATCAGGGGCAGCCAGCGCCCGAGGTCGAGGGCGAAGACGGGTCCGCCGCCGAAGCCGGCCGCGCGGATCGTGCCGCGCGGGGCGGTCGTCACGACGCTCATGTCCTCGGCCTCCACGCGCTCCTCGCCGACCGGGTGGCCGGAGTAGGTCGCCATCGCGCGGAACCAGATCCAGCGCGCGAGCCGGGGGGGGGGCGCGGCGCCGAACCCGGCGCCGGGGGAGCGGGCGCCGCGGGGGCGGCCCTGGAAGGGCAGGCGGAAGGACGCGAAGGCGGGCGCGATGGTCAGAGCCACGCGGCGGCGTGAGCTGTAGCGGGGTCGCAGGTCGGGCCGCGTCCGCGGAGGGCTCCCCGAGATCTGGTTGTTCGGGGCGCGCATGAAGGGCGCGTCGTTCGGATCCCGGGGCAGCGGCGGGATCTCGAACGCGGGAGGCGGGCCGGGCGCGGGGGCTGGCGGTGCAGGAGTCGGCGTCGGCGGCGCGGTCGGCGGCGCTTCGGGAGGGGCCGGCGTCGGGGCCGGGGCTGGCGCCCGGGTCGCTGCCGGGGCCGGCGCTCGGGTGGCAGGCGGCGTCGTGGCGGTCCCACGGGGGTCCCATGGGGGAAGGGCGTCGGGTTGCGCCGCAGAGGCGCCCTGCGGGGGGAGGGCCAGCAGGGCGAGGAGCGGCCAGCGGCCGCGGCCCGCGCGGCTGACTCGGGGGCGCACGCGGGGAGCGTATCACGGTGGACAAAGCCGCGGGGGCCCGGTAGACAGCGGCCGTGAGCGAGGAAGACAAGGGCCAGCCGCCGGCGCCCGGCGAGCGGATGGATCTGCCGACGTGGGATCACAGCCGGACCAAGCGGCGCGGGGGCGCGGGCGGTCCGCAGGAGGACGCGTTCGTCACCGGCGTGAAACAGGTCGGGCAACAGGCGGTTCGACGCGGGCGCTTCCTCGTCGTGGCCGTGGTCGCTGTGGTCGTCGTGGTCGTCGGCGTGGTGTTGCTCTACAGCCAGCGCCTGAAGTCCTCGGCGGCCTCGTCGCGTCTCCTCGCCGAGGCGGCGCGTTTCGAGTCCGAGGGCGAGATCGGAGATCCGGCGCTCCTGCTCGGGGCGAACCGCGGCAAGCCGGTCGCGCCGATCTTGAAGGACGAGGCGGAGCGGGCGGCCAAGATCAACGAGGCCCTCGACGCGCTCGGGCCGAGCGCGGGCGACGCGGCGCTCACCGGCCTCCTCGTGCGCGCGGGGGTGCACATGCGGGCGGGCGAGGCGGGGGCGGCGGAGACGCTGTATCGCGACTTCCTGGGCCGCAGCTCGGCCGGTCACCCGCTCCGCTACGCGGCGCGCGAGGGCCTGGCCTTCGCCCGCGAGGCGCAGGGCGACGAGGCCGGCGCCCTCGTCGAGCTCGAGGCGCTCGCCGGCGAGAAGGGGACCTTCTACCGCGAGATGGCGCTCTGGCACCGCGGGCGGATCCTCGAGCGGCAGGGCAAGCCCGAGGCGGCGCTCGAGGTGTACCGGCAGTACATCGCCGAGTTCCCGCTGCAGCAGCCCTCGCTCGCGCAGGCGGAGGTCCGCGCGCGCCTGGAAGAGCTCGACCCAAAGGCGCTCGCGGGGGTGCCAGACTCGTCGCCGATCCAGGTCTTCGACGGGCCGCCCGGGGGCGTGCCGTGAGCAGCTCGCGGCGCGGCGCGTCCGCCTCGCGGCGCGTCGCGTGCGCCTGGCTCTTCGGTCTGGTCGCGTGCGCGGGCGAGACCCGCACGGTGGTCCCGCACCCCGAGGTGTCCCCCGGGGCGCGCGCAAACCTCGAGCTCGCGCTGGTCCAGCAGGTCGCGCTGCCCGACAACTTCGTCCTCAACCCCGACGAGTTCGCGGGCGTCGCCCCGGACCCGGGGCGACTCCTGGTCTACGTCCCGACCCGCGCCGGATCGCTGCTGGCGCTGTCGATGGAGACCGGCGAGGTCGCCTGGGAGCAGCTCTTCCCCGGGGCGCTCTCGAGCGTGCCGGTCCTGGCCGAGGACGGCGCGCTGATGCTGCTCGGCACCGACAACGGGGACCTGCTCGCGATCGATCTGCCGGACCGCAAGACGCGGTGGAGCTACGCGACGCTCGGGACGATCCGCAACCCGCCGCTGGTGATCGGCGGGACCGTCTACGTCGTCAACTCGCGCGACCAGATCTTCGCGCTCGACCTGAAGAGCGGCGCGTGGCGCTGGCAGTACGAGCAGCCCTACCCGACCGAGTTCACCGTCCACGGGCGGGCGGGCCTGTCCTTCTGGGAAGGTGACGGCGAGGGCGGCGGCGCGGTCCTGACGGGCTTCAGCAACGGCAAGGTGGCGGCGGTCGCGGTCGACACGGGCGAGGCGCGGTGGGTCGCGAGCGTGGCGCCCCCGGCCGGCGGGGACTTCGTCGACAGCGACGGCACCCCGCTCGTCGTCCCGGAGCGCGGCGAGGTCGTCGTCACCGGCCAGAGCTCGGGGGTCTTCGGCCTCGCGCTCGCGGACGGGGCGCAGCGCTGGACCCGGCCGATGCGCGGCGCAGGCTCGGCGGTGGCCGGCCCGCGCGGCCTGATGCTCGTCGCCTCGGCGCTCGAGGGGCTCTTCGCGCTCGAGCACGGCGGCCGCGTGCGCTGGCGCCAGCAGCTCGATCCGGGCTTCGTGCAGGGGCCGCTGATCGTCGGCGACATCGCCTTCCTGGCCCACTCGGACGTCGGGGTCATCGCCTACGACGTCGAGACGGGCGAGTTCCTCGCGCAGCTCGACCCCGGGAGCGGGGTGTCGGGGCAGCCGGTGCTCGACCCGGTGTACTCGCGCTTCTACACCCTGTCGAACCGCGGGATGCTCACGGTGTTCAGGGTGGTCGGGCGGTAGCCGCATGACCGCCCGCGCCGAGCTCCCCGCGTCCAATCTCTCCGCCGGCGAGGTCTACCGCCTGATGACCGACCTCGTCGCGCCGCGGCCGATCGCGTGGATCTCCAGCGTCGACGCCCAGGGGCGCCGCAACCTCGCGCCCTTCAGCTACTTCCAGGCGGTCTGCTCGCAGCCGCCGATGCTGATCGTCAGCGTGTCCTGGCACGCCGACGGCAGGATGAAGGACACCCTCGCCAACGCGCTCGAGCGGCGGGAGTTCGTCGTCAACCACGTGCGCGAGGAGCAGGCGGCGGCGATGAACGCGACCTCGGCGGCCTTCGCCCACGAGGTCTCCGAGTGGGAGGTCTGCGGGGTGGAGCC